>NZ_QWFC01000011.1:0-9084 GCF_003576265.1 Pseudomonas sp. 91RF | reverse complement strand
AGATGTGTATAAGAGACAGGCTTTCAGCGTTGAGCCAGGTGCCGGCATTCAGGTGACGCCACGGTGTGCGGCCCACGGCCTGATCAATGGCGCTCAGGCTGCCGGCGGGGGCGCTGCGCAGTTTTTCGATGGCCAGGTCGGCAGCGGTGAGGGGGGTGAACGGCGGGACATCATGCACCAGCACCACCACAGGCTGGCGGGTCTGGTCTTCGGCGGCTGCGACAGTCTTTTCCACGGTGACCACCGCAGGCGCGGGTGCCTCGGCAACCGGTGCCGGTTGCCGGCTGAGCACCAGGCCCCAGTAGCCGACGACGATGGCCCCCAGCAGAAGCACGGTGGCAAGACCCATGGTGACACGACTGTTCATGACGGCTCTCCCTTTCCTGCTGCACTACCAGCCCGCACTTCCAACCAAGGGAACATCGCAATCAGGCAGCTATGAACATCCAACTATTTCGCTATTTCCACGCTAGCTGAAACAAGCCAAAACGCCATTACTGGCCGGCAAATAACCTACGAAAGTATGAGTGTTGGCCAATTAGCAGTCGAAATGGGCAGAAAGACGAAGCGATTAATGCTTTGGGATTAATCCGTTCTTACAGTTGTTGACGGGTGGATTGTTGACAATGCTCAGATGGCACGGTGGAAGCATTGCCGCTGTAGCGACATCGGCGCCGGGAGCGCAAAGGAGTGAACGTATGATTCTCGATTATCTGTTGGCCAGGGCCCGTTTGTTTTTCAAGAGTGAGGAAGGGGCTTCGGCTATCGAGTACGCGATTGTGGTGGCGATGGTGGCGGTGGTGGTCGTGGTGTTCGTGACACCGATCGGCACCAAGGTACTGAACATCTTCAACTCTGTTCTGGTCGCTCTCGGCGGTACTGCGCAGACCAAGCCTGTGCCCTGATCACATCTCGTCACGTCGTTCGTCGAATCCTGCTTGCGGGTTTGCGGCCTGTGTTCCGGGCCGTAAACCGCGAGCACCTTTGAAAGCCGCAATCCGGTGCCTTGGCACAAAGGAGTAGCGCCATGCTCTTCGAGTTCTTGATGTTGCATGCCCGGCGTTTTCTGCACAGAACTGAAGCCGCGTCGGCCATCGAGTACGCAATAGTGGTGGCGATGGTCGCCATTGTGGTTGTGGTGTTCGTGACGCCGGTAGGCACCAAGGTGCTGGCGATCTTCAACAACATCCTCGTGGCCCTTGGCGGTACGGCACAGACTGCGCCGACGCAGTTGCCCTGACTCGATGGGTGGCAAATCTCGCACTACACTCGGTTCCACCTTCAGCTTCTCAGGGATTGACCAATGACTGCTTCTTCACTGCCCCGCCAACAGTTGCTTCTGGTTGACGATGAAGAGGACGCATTGCTCGAGTTGGCGGAGTTGCTGGAGGGCGAGGGCTTCGTCTGTCATACCGCGACCTCGGTGAAGCTCGCCCTGCACCATCTGACCCGCCATCCCGACATCGCCCTGGTGATCACGGATCTGCGCATGCCGGAGGAAAGCGGCATGTCGCTGATCAAGCGCCTGCGCGAACACACCTCCCGTCAGCATCTGCCGGTGATCGTGACGTCGGGGCATGCGGACATGGAAGACGTCAGCGACATGCTGCGCCTGCAGGTGCTGGACTTGTTCCGCAAGCCGATCTATCACGTGCGGCTGCTGGAAACCCTCGACAACCTGTTTCCCAAGCCCAGGGTCAATGTTTCCTGAATCCTGAGACCGCTGCAGTGACCGTCAGTGGTCTCTAGGCTGACGGTCACTGCAAAAGAACTTCAATCCGGCGCCCGATGGCTACAGCTGATAGCTGAAGCTGATGCTGTAGCGCGGCCGGCGGTTGTAGGTATCCAGCGCTTCATCCGACATGGGTTTGGCCGCTTCCAGGGCGATGTTGTAGTACCTGGCATCGCCAAATCTGAGGCCCACGGCTGCCGATGACAGGCTGTTGGCTTGCACCGGCAACTGGTTGAACCAGCTGCGGGAGCGGTCGAGCACAACGTAGGGTTGCAGGATGCGCACCCAGTTGCCGTCGCGGTTGAAGCTGTAGTTGATCTCGTAAGCCACGCCCCAGCCCTTGTCGCCGGACGCCTGATCGTCCGGGTAGCCGCGACCGAAATTCTGCCCGCCAAAAACCGCGCGCTCGCTGTCGGGCAGGGTGTCGTCGGTCCAGTACAGTGCGCCCGACAGCACGCCTTGCCAGTTATCGAAGAACTTGTCGCTCTGCACTCCGGAAAGACGCAGGCGCAGGAAGTTCAGATCGATGGCGCTGTTGTTGGTGCGCGCCCCCATGCTGTCCAGCCCTTGATAGACGCCGCCGCTGAGAATCCGCAACTGGCGTGCGTCGGCCTTGCGCCAGTCGCTTTCGAAGGCGAGGGCGCGGATGTCGGTACGCTCTTCGACACTCAACGGATAGCCGATGACGTTATAGCGGGTCTTGTCGTTGACCGCGTACAGGCGCGCTCCGGCGGTCAGCAGTTCGTTCGAGGCGGCAATCAGTGGCAGGCTGAAGCCGACCGAGTAACGGTCGTTTTCACGGTGGGGTTTGAGCTCCAGGCCATTGTCCAGCGCGACGTTGGTGCCGGGATCGGCACGGTAGCGCGAGGCGGACAGATTCAGTTGCGTGCCTTCGGCGTCGAGGAACTGGCTGTAGTCCAGACGGTAGTAATGCTCGTGATCCTTTCCCGGTGGAAACAGCCCGCTGAGCGTCAGCTGTTCGCCCATCGACGTCTGTGAGTTGCTGCTCACACCGAGCAGGGCCTGCGTGCCCTTGCGGTTGTCTTCGGTGGTGCTCAGGGAACTGGTGAAGGGTTTGCGGCTGGCCTGGGCGACCAGCGTGGTCGCGCCATCGGTGGTCCCCGGCGGTGGCACCTGGGCCTGGATCGTGACGCCGGGAATGCGGGTCATCAGTGTGGTGTAGCGTTCGAAGGTCTTGCGGGTCAGAGGACGTTCGGCCTGGATTTTCGCCGCCAGTCTGTCGAGCAGCCCCTTGACCCGGCCCACGTCGCCCTGCATCTGCACATCCCGCACATAGCCTTCCACCAGCACCACGCGCGCCACACCGTTATCGAAATTCTGTTTCGGCAGGAAGGCGTATGACAGCAGATAGCCGTCGTTCTGGTAGCGTCGGGTGATGTTGCGGGTCGCTTCGATCAGGTCGGCGAGGCTGGACTCATGGCCGATCAAGGGTTTGTAGATTTCTGCCAGTTCGTTCAGCGGGTAGACCGTGCCGCCTTCGATCTGCACGGTTTTCAGGTTGATCTTCGTGCCCATCATCAACGGCTCGGCAGCCGCGGCACCGGGCTCCGGGACTTGCAGCGGAGCTGCGCTCGGCCGGTAGGCGTCGGCAGGCAGGTTCGGTACCGGCAGGTTGCGGATGGTTTCGTTACTGTTGAGAAAGCTGGGCAGGGTGTCGGCGAGGGCGGTGGAACTGAGACTGAGCAACAGCAGGGATGCCATAACGCGCATAGGACACTCCATGTTCAAACCGCAGCACCGGGCAGGGTTTTCCTGAGAAAAAAAGCGGAAGACTCATGGGAATCTTCCGCCTTCAACCAAGCGTAGGCGCTGTAGGTGCGGCCGTCGAATCGGCCAGGTGCAATTCAGGGTTTGCTGCCGCCCAAGGCGCCGGTCAGGCCACCGAGTACGCCGCCCAGACCGCCAGCGGTGCCAGTGCCGGTACCACCGGTGGATGCGCCACCGTTGACCAGTCCGCCGACCGCCGCCACGGTACCGCCCACGTTGCTGACCAGGCCACCGACGGCGGTGGTGACCGGGCTGTTGGTGGCGGCGATGGCGCCACCGAGATTACCCACCGCACCGCCGACCTGGCTGGTGATGCCGGCCACCGGAGTACCGAGCCCGGTGGCGCTGCCGACGTTCTGGGTCAGGTTGGTGACGGCGCTGGTGACTGGCGCGAGCCCGCCACCGACAGTGCCACCCAGTGTGGCCAGTGGTGTGGTGGGGGTAGTGATCGGTGTGCCCGAACCACCCAGTACGGTGTTGAGCGAAGCCACGGTATTGCCGACCGAAGCCAATACGCCGCCAGGTGCGCCGAGTGCGCCGTTGCCCGCTGCCAGTCCGGTGCCGACGTTGGACACCGCGCCGCCGACGGTCTGCAGCAAGCCATTGTTGCCAAGCCCGCCACCCACGCCGGTGCCCGATCCGGTGCCGTTGTCCACCAGCCCGCCGGCCTTGCCCACGGCCGTGCCGACATTGCTCAGGGCGCCGCCGACGGTGTCGGTCAGGGCGTTGCCGTTACCGGCCGCGGTGACGTTGTCGCCCACGCCGTCGACGGTGCTGCCGGCTTTCTGCAGCAGGCCGTTGACGGGATTACCCAGTCCGGTCGCGCTACCCAGTTTGTCGGTGGTGCTTTCGACCATGGCGATCACCGGTACGAGGCCGTTGCCGACGTCTTTGGTTACCGAACCGAGTGGGCCGGTGGTTGTGGCCGTGCTCAGGGTGTCGCCAAGCATGGTGACTTTTTCACCTACCCCGTTGAGCAACGGCGCAACTTTGGTCACCACGCCGCCGACCACGGGAACGCTGCCGGTGGCGGTGGCCAGTTTGCCGCTCAGGTCCGATACGCCGTTGCCGACATCCTGCACCACGCCGCCGACCGCCGAGGCGGTGACACCCAGGCCGTTGTCGGTGGTGCCGAGTTTGCCGAGACCGTTGGCCACGCCATCGCCCAGCGTAGTCACCACGTTGCCGGCGGTTTTGGCAGCGCTTTGCACCACACCGCCGACCACGGGCACACCACTGAGGGAGTCACCGACCTGACCGACACCGCTACCGACACCGGCAACAGTGCTGCCGACATCCTGCACCAGCGTCGAGGTGACCAGTGCCTGCGGTGTGCTCGGGTTGGTGGGGTTGGTCGGATCCGTCGGGTTGGTTGGATTAGTCGGATTGGTCGGGTCGGTGCCGCCTGTTCCGCCCGTTCCTGCAGTGCCGCCGGTCCCGGTCGTACCGCCGCTGCCGCTTGTTCCGCCAGTGCCGGTGGTGGAACTGTCAGGAGTCGAGCTGCTGGAGCTGCTGTGATGACCGCCACCGCCGCTGCTGCAACCGGCCAGGCCGAGGGAGAGGATCAATGCCAAAGCTGTTGCCGATTTGCACCACACTTGAGTTTTCATGATGGGTATTCCTTGCACCTGTCACAACGTTTCGTTGTCTTCGATGGCTCGCCGATTCTGTTGTCGGCAATGCCTTCGCCCGTTGTGCCCATATCAATCGCAAGGCTGGATCCACACCATTCTCGACTTGGTATTAACGCCTTTATATAGATCGGTGAACCTGCTGCTTAACGACTAATGCCGAGGATATAAACGCGCAAAAAAAAGCCTTGAAAATCAAGGCTTGTTGTTTGACTTGCGGGCGGGTGGCGGGGGTAAAAACTTAAGTTATATACACACAATTAATCATGTTCCGCTGCTGTGAGCCGCCTCCCGCCAGGGACGGGAGAGCGGCCGAAGCGGCGTATCGATTCAGGCAATCGGTTGCCAGTTGCCGACCATGTGTTCCAGATCCCCGGCGCCGATCAGGCGCAATTCACCGCTGGATCCTGCAGCGCTTGCGAACAATGACACCTCACTTGGCAGTCGCACAGGCTTGCGAAAATCCACGGTGACTTCCAGATTGGCCCGGGGCAGATGATCCGCCAGCGCCGCCAACGTACGTGCCTTGTTCCACAGGCCATGGGCAATGGCGGTAGGGAAACCGAACAGCTTTGCACTGGCCGCGCTCAGGTGGATCGGGTTGTAGTCGCCGGAGACTTTGGCGTACTGCCGGCCAATGTCCGCCGGGGCTTTCCATTGCGCGACCTGCATCAGTGGCAGCGCGGGTTCCCAGGTTTGTTCAAGCGCTTGGCCATCGAGTTTCACACCGCGACAGAGCATCCGGCTTTCGGCTTCCCATAGCGGGCCGAGCTGATCGTCGAGGGTGGTCAGCAGGTCGAACGTCGCGCCTTTCGGATGGGGTTGCAGGTTGTGCACCCGAACGCTGACCTGCGCCCGGCTGATCCCGCCCATTGGCCGCAGTACACGAATGCGGTTGCTCAGGTGAATCAGTCCCAGCAGCGGGAAGGGAAAGTCCCTGGCCGTGAGCAATTGCATCTGCAACGCAAACGCCAGTACGTGTGGATACGTCGGCGGCAGCAGACCATCATCGGCAAAACCGCAGACCTTGCGATAAGCCGCCAGACGTTTGCCATCAACGTCGACCCAGCAGCGCAAACCGCTGTCGGGCAACGTGGTGCCGGTGATTTTGCGCCGGGTCGCCGCCCGGACATACAACCCCGGCAGACTCGGCTCGCGGTGCAGCGTGTGCCATTCGATGCTCATGCCTAAGCCCCCAGAACACTTTGTCCACAGACCCGCAGCGCCTGCCCGGTAAACGCGCCGGTGCCCGGTTGTGCCAGCCACGCTACCGCCTCGGCAACGTCTTGCGGCAGACCGCCCTGACCCAGCGAACTCATGCGCCGGCCGGCTTCACGCAGGCCGAAGGGAATGTGCGCGGTCATCTGGGTTTCGATGAAGCCCGGCGCCACGGCGTTGATGCTGATGCCCCGTTCCAGCAAGGTCGGTGCCCAGGCCTGAGCGAGCCCGATCAGCCCGGCCTTGCTCGCCGCGTAATTGGTCTGCCCGCGATTGCCGGCGATGCCGCTGATGGAGGCCAGCAAAATCACCCGTGCGTTGTCGCGCAACGTGCCGCTGTCGAGCAGGGCCTTGGTCAGCACTTGCGGCGCGTTGAGGTTGACCGCCAGCACCGCGTCCCAGAACTCGGGCGTCATGTTGGCCAGGGTCTTGTCGCGGGTGATGCCGGCGTTGTGCACCAGAATGTCGAGGCCGTCCGGCAACTGTTCGATCAGTTGCGCGGCGGCGTCTTCGGCGCAGATGTCGAGGGTGATGGCGCGCCCGCCGAGGCGCGCGGCCAGGGCTTCCAGGTCGGTTTTCGCTGGCGGTACGTCAAGCAGGATCACTTCGGCGCCGTCACGGGCCAGGGTTTCGGCGATGGAGGCGCCGATGCCGCGAGCCGCGCCGGTGACCAGCGCCTTGCGCCCGGCCAGCGGGCGCGTCCAGTCTGTGACCTGAGTCGCACAGGTATTCAGCCGGATCACTTGCCCGGACACGAACGCGCTTTTCGGTGAAAGGAAAAACCGCAGCGGCCCCTCGAGCTGATCTTCGGCGCCTTCTCCCACGTAGATCAATTGCAGGGTGCCACCGCTGCGCAGCTCCTTGGCCAGCGAACGGGAAAAGCCTTCAAGTGCGCGCTGAGCACTGGCGGCAAACGGTTCGCGCAGGGTTTCCGGGGCGCGACCGAGGATTACCAGGTGCGCGCTGCTGTCGAGATTCTTCATCAACGGCTGGAAGAACTCGCGCAGCTGCTTGAGCTGGTCGGTGTGCTGCAGATCGCTGGCGTCGAACACCACAGCCTTGAGCTTCGGGCCATGGCCGGGAATCCATTGGGTGGCGGACGCAGGTTGGTCGCCGTAGCGGTAAATGGCGTCGGTCAGCCGGTTGGCGAAGGCGCTGACCCGTTCGGCCAGCGGCCCGCCGCCGATCAGCAGCGCGCCCTCCACGGGCCGCAGGCGTCCGGCCTGCCAGCGTTCCAGCCGCACCGGCGACGGCAGGCCCAGGGCCCCGACCAGACGGTGGCCGATGGACGAGTTGGCGAAGTCGATATAGCGGTCAGACATGGAACGCTCTCCAGAAGATGGGGTTCAAAGTGTGGACTGCGAAGGGCAATCAATCGTTCGATCCACACATTTAGGCCTACGCTAGAACAGCAGAGTAGTTTGCCCCCGGTGTTTTTGGGGCCCGGCGGGATTTTCAGTGCCCGATTTTCAGACTGGATATTTCACAAGGAGTTTTTCATGAGTCAGCTGCGCCGCGTCGCGATCATTGGTGGCAACCGCATTCCGTTCGCCCGTTCCAACGGCCCGTACGCCACCGCGAGCAATCAGGTGATGCTCACCGCCGCCCTGGAAGGCCTGATCGAACGCTACAACCTGCACGGCCAGCGCATGGGTGAAGTGGTCGCGGGGGCGGTGCTGAAATTGTCACGGGATATGAACCTGACCCGCGAGTGCGTGCTCGGCTCGCGTCTGTCACCAGCGACGCCGGCCTATGACATCCAGCAGGCCTGCGGCACCGGCCTTGAAGCGGCGCTGCTGGTGGCGAACAAGATCGCTCTCGGCCAGATCGATTGCGGCATTGCCGGCGGCGTCGACACCACGTCGGATGCGCCGATCAGCGTCAGCGAAGGTCTGCGCAAGATCCTCCTGCAGGCCAACCGCGCCAAGACCACCGGCGACAAGCTCAAGACCTTCCTGCAATTGCGTCCGAAACACCTGATCCCTGAGTTCCCGCGCAACGGTGAACCGCGCACCGGCCTGTCGATGGGCCAGCACTGCGAGCTGATGGCGCAGACCTGGAACATTTCTCGTGAAGAGCAGGATCAACTGGCCCTCGAAAGTCACCACAAACTGGCGGCGTCCTACAGCGAGGGTTGGCACAACGACCTGATGACCCCGTTCCTCGGCCTGACCCGCGACAACAACCTGCGCCCGGACCTGACCCTGGAAAAACTCGCGACCCTGAAGCCGGCCTTCGAGAAAAGCGCCAAGGGCACGCTGACCGCCGGTAACTCCACACCGCTGACCGATGGCGCGTCGGTGGTGTTGCTGGGCAGTGAAGAGTGGGCGAAAGAACGCGGCTTGCCGATCCTTGCTTATCTGCGGGACGGCGAAGCGGCGGCGGTGGATTTCGTCAACGGCGCCGAAGGGCTGCTGATGGCCCCCGTGTATGCGGTGCCGCGCCTGCTGGCGCGCAATGATTTGACCTTGCAGGATTTCGACTACTACGAAATCCACGAGGCATTTGCCGCGCAGGTGTTGTGCACGCTCAAGGCCTGGGAGGATCCGGAGTACTGCAAGACCCGATTGGGGCTGGATGCGCCGCTGGGCTCGATTGACCGCAGCCGTTTGAACGTCAAGGGCAGCTCGCTGGCGGCGGGGCATCCGTTTGCCGCGACGGGTGGGCGGATTGTGGCGAACCTGGCGAAGTTGCTGCTGTCTCTTATACACATCT
>NZ_QWFC01000035.1:0-9541 GCF_003576265.1 Pseudomonas sp. 91RF | reverse complement strand
CGTAGCTAGTAATGAGAAAACGGGCTCGACGGGTTCAACCGATCAGGTTGAGTAAAAGAGCAAACCCTGCAGTTGAAAACTGCAGGGCGTGGTGGCTTTTAACCTTGACTTGAGACCGGCTAATGGGTGTCCCCTTTTCTCCTTGTCCCCTTTTCTCCTTCATCAGGAGAAATATTCCATAAAAGCAAGTACAGGCTTTGGAGTAGATTTGTGGGGATCCCTCAGGGACGGATTTAATAAACCAAATAAACCCGCCCCCTTTCCTCCCACTCCACCCTTACTTTCACACGTTATAACCTGCGGACCTCATCAAAATAAGTACAACCTCATCAAATTGCTCATCAGACATACCCCTGATTGATCTAACGCTTTTCCAGTGCCATATCGCAGGAAGAACTTTACTATCCAACCGATCGAACTCATCCAGAAAAATATTAGCTAATTTATACTTGTCCAAATCAGGATCAGCTTCCAGAATACTATTCAATACTGTACTCGGCAGCTTCCCATCCAGAATTCCCATCAACAATTTTCTATTTCCCGAAAGTGACATATGTTATCCCGCCAACGACTTCAATTTTTTCGACTTTCGTAAATCCATATTTTTGGGACAGTTTCCCTGTCCAAGTGTTCAAGGCTGCATTTTCCTTTGACATTCCGCTGGCAATATTCTGCAAATACTGAGCTACGTTTACACTATCGGTTTCTCCCACCCAAGCCCCACGGATTTTGTTAACTTGGATGCCTTCATTGTCAAGGCGTTTCATCGCGCTGGCGAACATATCAGTACCGGATGCGTCATAAAAAGGGTGATCCTTCGTCGCGCGAACCGAAAATCCTAGTAGTCCTGTTTCATCCACATCCACCACCAGTCCTGCTATACCGTCAGGATTGCCGTATTTGAGATTAATCGTCCCATTGTGCCTTTCCACCATAAAGTCATTGGTGACGTCAACTTTTGGAACGGGCGGCTCAATTTTCTCCACACCACCTTTTGTTCCACCTGGGGTATTGACGACATCTGCACTAACACCTCGCGGCTCGGTGCCTGCGTATCTTTTCCAATCTGGATGATACGGATCCGCCATCATCTCATCCGTGATTTTTGTTACAGTCCCTTTTTTCGTATTCGATGCAGTTTTCAAGATATCCGAAAGTAATGCATCCGCTTCTTTTGCTTTACCGTTCTTTAGCAGCTCCTCTACTTTCTTGATGCCATTCACGACATCAGAACCATATTTTTCGACCGGAATTAAATCCGTCGCAGCAAGGATGTAATCCCAAATGGTCTCAGCTTCATAAACCCCCTTTCCAGTGGAAACGACAGGAAGGTGATCCGTCAAGATATCCATTAGCTTGTTGGCAATGCTGGTCGACAGCATCCGATCCATTTGATTGTTCATCAAACCAATGCTGTACAACTCTCCCTCTATGGAATACCTCCACATTTCAGGATCTTGCATTGCCACGCGTAACTGTTCCTGAGCCTCCGGCGTATGAATGTTTCGCAGAATATCAAGCTCTGCTTTTTTTGATGCGACTCGCAAGCTTGTACAAGTAGGACTATTTACGTCAACTTCGCACGCGCTATATAAAGCTTTGTCCCTCTCTACATCCAGCTTATTGAGTTCATCTCTACGTGTGCACGCTTGAGAGTCACCGGCTTTACATGCCTTCTCTGCTTCAAATCGCTCTGTAGTTTCAGTGTGGTCCAGAAAGTTATACTGGGTTGCGTTACTGGTAATCCATGCCGTTTGTTGCAATGTGGTGGCGTCAGTATTCCCCAACGCAGTAGCCGACAACACCCCAACAATCTGCGACCCCATCAGCAGCAGGTCAGGATTACCCTTGAACCATTTGTTCATCTCGCCAACAAGCGCTTCGTTCGCGCCAGCCGCCAATGCGCCTGTGGCAAAATCCCCGCCGGTCATTTCAGAAAGCAGTCCCCCCACCGCCGCGTGGATGATCACTTTGCTCGCAGAGCCATCATCAACAACACCCTGAGTGAGATCACCCACCAGGTTGAAGCTGAACGCCGCTACAGTATTGAAAAGTGCGGTTTTCAATACATCACCGACGCTTGCATCGCCTCCTACTGCTTTGGTGATCAGTGCAGAGGTACCGCCTTGAATTATCTGGCTGCCTGCGAACCTGCCAACGCCTTCCCAAGTCGCCAATGACGGCCCAAGCAACTTGCCGGTGTTAGGGTCGTATTTCAAACCCGTCAACTTAGTGAGGTACTCAGACATCAATCCGGCTGTCACTCCGGAAATAACGTAGCCCTTCAATGCATCGGGTGAAGTGACGTCCGCAAAAACAGCCCCGAGATTTCCGCCATTGTTGATGAAGCTGGTTGTTGCGTTCGTGGCTGCTCCCGCCGCGACTGCGGCAAGACCAGCAGCCCAGGCAGTCCCCATACTCGCACTCAGTGCGGTGAACGCAGCGGGGCCGACAAAGGCTGCCATGATGATTGCAATTATCATCTGCGACGCTGGGCCAAGACCCGAGTTGCTGTATTTGAACGACTCGTGAATCTCCTTCACTCGCCGCCAATCAACATCCCCCCGCGTCTCGGCATCCTTCAGCCACGCCAACTGCGGATCCGCCTTGACCATGGTGTCGATGGTCTGGCTCACCGACTCCTGGTTCACATCCTTGATATCAATCTTCAGCCCATCAACCGCCTTCAACACGATGTTGCCCTTGGCAATCATCTGGGTCTGGCGCAGGGTTTCGTCGGTGTTGCCGCGGCCCTTGGCCGATACCCACGCGGCGTTGTTGTTGGTTTTGGTGTGGCTCTCGTCATGCAGGTCCTTCACCCCTTGAAAGGTGATGGAGCCGCCGCTGTCCAGCGTGATGTCCTTGCCGCTGTCGAGTTTGGCCACCTGATAGGTCTGGTCGCCCTTGCTGACCAGCGACAGGTTGCCGCCGGTCTTGATCTCGGTGCCGACGTGGGTGATCTGGGTGACTTCGTCGCGCTGCAGTTTCAGGTTGCCGAAACCGCCCTTCTCCTTCATGTCGTAGAGGGTGTAGTCCTTGTTCTGCGCAGCGAGCAGATTCAGGTCTCTGCCTGCGTAGACATAGGCTTCATTGCCCGCGCTGATCTTGCTCGCCACCAGTGTCGTGTCGCGACCGGAGCTGGTCTTGACGTCGCCACCGGCGATGAACTCGGCGGCTTTCTGGACGGTGTGGTTGTCTTCTTCGTGGACGCGTTTCTTGCCGTCCTTGCTGTGGGTTTCGACGTTGTGTTCGTCACCCGCCGAGGACAGGTAGATGTCGCGTTTGGCGTCGGCGGTCAGGTTGCCCTTGGCCTCGGCGGTGCTGGCCACGACGTTGAGGTCCCGGCCGGCGTCGAGCTTCAGGTTGCCGCCGCTTTTCACACTGGAGCCGAGGTTTTCCACGGTGGTGGTGATGACTGAACGATGGCCGCCCTCGAACGATTCGTGCAGTTCGCTTTCGTTGCGCGTCGCCAACAGGTTGATGTCGCGGGTGGCGCTCAGGGTGGCGTCGCCGCCGCTGCTGATGGACGAGGCGTTGACGAGGTCGTTGCCCGACTTGATGGTCAGCGTGTCGCGTGCGCTGATGTTGCCGCCATCGTCCACCAGGGTGCGCATGCCGTGACCGTCGCGTACGGCGACGGCGGTGCGATCGTTGACGATGTCGCCCTTGAGGCTGGTGAGGCTGACCTGATTGCCGCGAATTTCACCGGCCAGCGCATTGCGGATGCTGTCGGTGGCCATGAGCGTGATGCGCTCGTTGGCTTCGACCAGACCGCCCTGATAGAGGCTGCCTTTGACGTCGACGGACAGATCCTTGGTCGCCTGCAACGTGCCGACGTTGACCAGATCATTGCCCGCGATTAGCTCCAGGTCGCGCCCTTGAATCAGACTGCCGCCCCGCACGTTGCGTGATTCGGCCTGGGCCAGATAGAGCACCGGCACCAGCACTTTCTGGCCGTCGACGATGCGCTCTTCCATCCACACGATGTCGTGGGTCAGTGCCGCCACTTGCTCGGACGTCAGGCTCACGCCCACGGACAGGTTCAGCTCGTTTTTGCTGGCAAGCGCGTTATCCATCAGATAACGGAACTGTTCGTAGTCGTTGTTCAGGCCACCGGCGAGGAAGCGCTGGCCGGTCTGGGCCATCACTGCATCGCTGATCAGTCGCGTCTCGTAGCGGCCATCGCCAAGGCGGCGAGCCGCTTCATCGGCGCTGAAACTGAGTTTGCCCAGCAGGTAATCGGAACTCATGAACGGCGCGGACTGGGTCAGCTCCGGGTTGGTTTCGATCAGGTAACGGCTCTGCGGATTCGAGCTCTGCACGAACAGGCCGTAGGGACCTTTCGGCAGACGGAACGTCGAAGACGCCGTCGGATCGACTGCGGCAAACGGCACGCCCTTGAAATCGACCGGAACGAAGCTGATCTGCTTCACCCCATCGGCGTCGATGCGCTCGATCCGGGTGACGTCTTTCGGCGCCTGGGCGCTGGCGTCGGTGCTGTGTTTGCCCAGGTTGATGTTGATGCCGCCGACCGAGGTCGTCTGATCGCTGGACAGCTTGCCGGTCAGTTGATCGTAGGTGTTGTCGTAGAGGGTGCCGTTCTGGATGCTGTGAGCGACGTCCAGTTTGACCTTGCCTCCGGCCTGAAGCACCGACGAGTAGACCTTGTTGCCGTTTTCATCCCAAGTGGTGACATCGCTTGTCTGCAAGAAACGATCGTCACTGGAACGACTGACCAATTCGTTGAAGCGTTCCTCGTCGAAGTTGCCCGCTGCGGTCGCGGCGTTGAACGCCGGAATGTCGGTGAACTCCATCTTGTCCCAGAGGCTGTTGTCGATGTGCCCCGGTGTACCGATCTTCACCACCCGATGGCCCGAGCGCGACACGGCGCCCTGGTTCAGCAGGTTATCGGCCGTCACGGTCAGATCGCCGTTCGCCGCCAACAGGCTGTAGCGGTTTTCGACGTTGTTGGCGTGAAGGGTCAGATTCTTGCCAGCGACAAATCGCGCCGCACGCGAGTCCTTCAGGACCTTGTCGTTGAACTCGGTGTTGATGGTGATGTAACCGCGTTTCCAGCCGTCACCGCCACCGCAGTGCTGAGCACAGACCCAGCTCAGGCTGCCGGACGACTGCCCCGAGGTGATTTCGAATTCGGCCTTGGCGTTTTCAAACGAAACGGCGTTGATGTCGATATCACCTTCGCCTTCGAGGGTGCCCGACAGGTTACTGAACGACGCCGCCCGACCACCGCCCACCGCGTCGAAAGTGAGTTTGCCGCGGCTGTAGATATCGCCATAGAAGTTGCTCAGGCTGTTGCCGTGCAACTCCATGGTGCCGCCGCTGAACAGCAGCGTATCGGGGCCGTTGCTGATGCCATTGGTGGCGTTGAACAGCAGATTGCCTTGAGCGCCCAGCGTGCCTTTGTTGTCGATCCGTGCAGCGGAGACCGTGAGGTTCTGGTTGGCAATCAGTCGGCCCAGGTTGTCGAGCGTGCCGCGCAGGGTCAGCTCGGTGTCACCTCCGCTGACCAGGCGACCGTCCTGCTGAATCAGGTCGTTGGCGCCGATAACGAGTTTCTGTTTGGCGGACACGCGCCCGCTGTTGATCAGGTTGCCGCCGAGGTTCAGCGTCAGGTCGCCGTCAGTGGCCAGTTCACCGGCGTTGTTCAGACTGGCGACGTTGAGCTTGAGCGCCGTAGCACTGGCGATGCGATCCCCGACATTGAGGTTCAAATCCTGCGCGCTGGTATAGGTCAGGCCACCGTTCAGTTGCCAGGTGCCCACGCCATTGACCGACGCGATATCCCAGACGCCGTTGCCCAGACCGGTGAGGCTGCCTTGAGAGCCGGTCAGGTTGCTCAGATCCAGATCGAACAACCCTTTTGCAGCGTGACGAACATTGCCGCTGAGGTTGTTGAGCTGGGCCCCGGCCAGTTCCAGATCTTCGCTGCCGATCTCGATGACGCCGTTCTGGTTGTTCAGGTTGCCAGTCAGTTTGATTTTGCTGGAGGCACCGCCCAGTGCGCGAATCTGCCCGCCGGCGCTGTTGTTCAATTGACCGCTGATGAGTTTCAGATCGATTGCCGATTCGATCAGCCCGCCCTGATTGAGCACCTGGCTGACGGCTTCGAATGCCAGTCGATTGCCGCTGATCTCTCCGCCCGCGTTATCCAGACTGGAGCCATCGAAAATCACCTGATCTTTGCCGAAGAGCTTGCCGGCATGGTTGGTCAGGCGTGTCACCGTCAGTTTCAAGTCACCCAGCAGACTTGAGATCAATCCGGCCTTGCCATCGACTGCGCTGTTGTCGAGGTCGGCGCTGGTGATGTTCAGGGTGTCGGCCTGCAGCGTGCCGCCCTGGTTCTGCAGGCTGCCGGCGCCCAGTGCCAGTTCTGCGTGGCTGCCATTGGCGAGGATCGCACCCTGCTGGTTCAGCAGGGTGTTGCCGACGATTTTCAGGCCATCGCTGCCGGCAATGATCTGGCCCGCATTGCGGTTGTCGATGGACGTACTGGCGATGTCCAGACGTTTGCCGCGCAATGTGCCGCCGCGGTTGTCGAGTTCGACCAGTTGCTCGAGCAGCAGATGTTGCTCACCGGCGTCGACTACACCCGTGACGTTTTTGAACACGCCGGCGATGTTCAGCGCAATGTCACCGCCCGTGCCGACGATGCCGCCCTTGTCGCTGTTATTCAGCTGTGTTGTCGTGACCTCTATGGTTTTGCCGAGCAGGACACCGGCGCTGTTGTCGACCGTGTCGCTTTCAATGTAGAGGTCGGCGTCGCTCTGGATCCGCCCCTTTTGATTGAGCAGTTGCGCCTGGCCGGCAACAGCGTGCTTGAGAATCAACCGGGCACCGTCGACACCCGCCGCCAGCAGACCGCCCTCGCCGTTATCCAGACTGGTGGCTTGCAGGTTGAGGCGATCGCCAATCACTCGCCCGCCACGGTTGTCGATATGGCCATCGCGGGCGATCAACAGCAATTGTTGCGCGGCTACCACGCCTTTGCGGTTGTCGATACTGCCGGCCTGGACGTCCACGTCACCCTGGCTGGCTTGCAGTCGGCCCAAGGCATTGTTCAGGTGCTTGTTGACCACCAGCGTGAGCTGGCCGGTTTCGGCGCTGATTGCGCCTTTTTCGTTGTGGGTGAGATTGTCCAGCGTCGCATCGACGACACCGCCGAGCAGTTGGCCGTTGGTGTTATCCAGATCGCGGGCGGTCAGGTTCAGGGTCGTGTTGCCCTGAATCAGGCCTTGGGTGTTGTCCAGGTCTTCGCTGGCCACCACGCTCTCATCGGATGAAATCGTGCCCTGGGTATTGTCGAGTTTGCCGCGACTGGTGACTTCGAGGGTTTTGCCGGTCAGGCTGGCATTACGGTTGTCGATGCTCCGGGCCGTGACGCTCAATCGATCGGTGGCCTGAACCTTGCCATCGTGGTTCGCGAGGTCCTGATCCAGTGTGAGGTCGACCTTGCCGTTTTCGGCGCTGATGACCCCTTTGCCGCTGTTATCCAGCCGCTTGCCGGTGATCCGGATCGAGTCGGCCGCCAATGTGCCGCCCTGATTGAGCAACTCGGCGCCCGACACAACGAGGTCGGTCTTTGCCTGGATCTTGCCTTTGCCATTGTTCAGACGTTCATGGGCGACGACCTTGGTTTCGCCCTGGCTGGCAGCAATCAGGCCGCCAGCGTTGTCGAGTTGTCGGGTATCGAGATCCAGGCGTCCGGCAATGATTTTGCCGTCGTCGTTTTGCAGCGCCCGTGCATTGAGCTTCAAACGGCCGCCGGCAATTTCGATTCGACCCTTGCGGTTGTCCAGACTGTCGACGGAGAGCGTGGCCACCTGGCCGTCGGCGAAGCGGATCAGACCACTGAGGTTGACGATTGCCGGGACGTTGAAGGCCAGGCTGGTCTCGCCGTAAATCCGTGCGTCAGCCCCTTGGTTAACCAGGCGAGTGGCGCCCAGCGCGACGGTTTTGGCCTGGACGATACCGTTCTGGTTGTCGAGCAAACCTGCGGCACTGGCGCTCAGGGAGCGACTGGCCAACAGGCTGCCACGGTTGCTCACCGCGCCGCTGTTGATGGCAACGTCGCCATTGCCGTTACGGCTGTTGTCCGCGTTCACCCCGGCTTCGATCACGCCGGCGTTGGTCAGCGTACCGCCGCTGGTGAGACGCACAGAGTCCCGGGCGGCGAGGCTTTGCTGGTTCACCAGGTCTTGTGCGGTCTGCACGGCAAGTTGCGTGCCCGCGTAAACCGCCTGTTGGGCTTCAAGACTGTTGGCCTTGATGTCGATCGCATTGCTGGCCGTGGCCTTGGCCATCGTCAGTTGGCCATTGGCGTCGATCTGGATATCCCCGGCGCTGGCCGCCAGTTCGCCTGCCAGCTTCACGCCGACACCCGCCTCGGTGCCCACCAGTTTGATCGCTCCGGCGTACATCCCGCCGAGTGCCGAGGAGTCGATTGCCAGTTGCGGTTTGGCGCTGCCATCGTCGGCCCGAGCGGTGGCGTTGAGCGTGTCGGCGTTTACATCGTTGCGACCGGTGGTGATGTTCAGGCGCTTGGCATGGATCTGCGCGTTGATTTGCGCACTGCGGGTGATGATTTCAAAGCTGTCGACAGCGCTGGCGTCCAGACCTTTGCCGTCGATGGAGACGCTGCCCTGATCGACCTGAAAGCGATCCAGACGTCCCGCGCCATCCAGCACCGGTTTGCCGGTGGTCAGGGTCACGCGTGGCGTATTGATGAAGCCGCATCCGTTACAGCTGATGCCATACGGGTTGGCGACGATCACCCGCGCCGACTGCCCAGCCACTTCGGTGTAACCGCGCAACTGGCTCGGGCTGCCGCCGTTGACTTCGTTGAGGATGGTTTGCGCAGCCGCTGCGCGCAGGTTCGGGTTGCCGAGAATGATCCCGCCCATCTGCGTCAGTTGAGTGCGACTGGTCGCGTTGTTGAGGATGACGCCTTGAGCGTCCACGTTGTAATCGTGGAACTGGTTGTGCGACAGCCCCGCGCCGTTGGGCGTGGCGATGTTGATGATCGGTACGCCGTTGCCGGCCCGGTCGAGCGTGGTGCCAGGCGCACTGACCACGATTCCGTCTGCTTGCGCCCACATTGGCTGCCAGAACATGACGTTAGCCAGCAGGAATGCCAGGCCACGTTTGGGCATGCCCCAGAAGTGATCGCGTTTTTCATAGGCAGCAGAAGGCTGCCTGGCCAGAAAGGCCAAGTGGCGAATGTTCATATCAGAAACTCGGAGCAGACGGAATTAGAGGAAGAAATCCATGCGGAAATAGATCGGTGCTTCACGCTCGGTCAGCGCAGCCGGTCGTTCCAGGGAATGGGCAAAGGTCACGGTCGCGGCGACGTGTTCACCGCGAGCAAACAGCTCCAGCGAGTTGCTCGACATGCGCCCGTGCTGGTCACCGTTGTAGCGATCATTGCGAATCACGCCCTGGTCATAGCCCAGGCTGGTGCCGTATTCGGCGAACACCGGACGCAGCCATTCGGCGGTCACCGGGCGTGCCCAGCGCAGGTCGT
>NZ_QWFC01000040.1:0-10505 GCF_003576265.1 Pseudomonas sp. 91RF | reverse complement strand
CGTAGCTAGTAATGAGAAAACGGGCTCGACGGGTTCAACCGATCAGGTTGAGTAAAAGAGCAAACCCTGCAGTTGAAAACTGCAGGGCGTGGTGGCTTTTAACCTTGACTTGAGACCGGCTAATGGGCGTCCCCTTTTTCTTTGTCCCCTTTTTCTTTTGTCCCCTTTTTCTTTCACTTCATTAGCCGGTCTCAACAACACACTCAGGCGGTGATGATCGGACGCCACACGGATTTTGGCTCGCGTCCAGTCCCCTTTCGTTTGCCCGACCACCGCCTGACTCGCCTCTAGGTGAAACAGCATTTAGCGTCAAAAGGCTGCTTCTCCTTCAGGAAGTGGTAGGTCGCCCGCGCCAACTTGTTACCCACATTGCAAACAATGGCGACTTTCACTTTGACTTATCTACAGCAATCCAAATCAACCTCCCCCCAAAAGCAACTCCAAATCTTACACCCGAGAACTCATACACTAATTCAACGACCTTATCGGAAGAAAAAAACATTACAAGCACCGCTTCGCTCTCTGCAACTTCCAAATAGCCCACTTCATCTTTGTAACGACTATCCGGCCAGCCTGCAATGTCAAAAACAGGAATACCACTTATAGAACTGCCTGCCAAATATTGCCTATGATCTTGCAGAACTTCACGCTCACCACAGGCAACAAGGCAAACTTTGGCAACAGCGCCACTGACCCGATTAATACCTATTTCCAGCAGAGACTCTGCAAAATCACCAACACGCCAGTACAAAGGGGCAGCCGGATGCCGCTCTCCCTCAAAAACGACATCAGCAATTACATACTCACCAAACTGAATCTCTGCTAGAGATCCTTCTTTACACCCAGTAACTTTCAACATATTCACCTCGACCTAACCACTGCGTGATAAAGAGCCGGCAGCTGGCCTTCAGATTTAGGAGGTGCAAACATTAACTCCCAACCATCAACGTTTATTACCTTTCTGTACTCTATCCCAGAGCTAGCGGCCATTTCTACCGCTGTCTTCAGACTATTTAATTGAACTTGACTAGCCAATCTAACTGCCTCTGGAGTGTAAAGCTCCGCCTTATAGGCCGCGTATTCGGCGATATGTTTCGTTGCGTTCCCATCAACCCATATCTTGACGCCACTATCAAGGTTCAACTCAAAAAATTGAGGGATCACCGAGCCAGGGTGAACTGGACCTGGGTTCGTTATCGCATCCCAAACGGTTCCCGTCTGACCTGTCGGAACGGGCACATCGGGGCTCTTCGGCAGATCATCTACCTTTGGCGGTGTCACCTCTGGTTTAGGGCTGTCAGGAACTTGAGGGGGCTTTACGTCCGGTTTTGGTGGATCTAAACGCGGCACATCCGTATCCGGCAGCTTCTCCGAAAACTTAGTGATCTGCGTCTTGAGATTATCGATCTTGACCGTCGAGCCCACTTCTTTGATGGTCTTGACCGAGACGTCGATGCCCATGCGCGAAAGCTGCAGCGCCGAATTTGCGGAGCTGGTGCCGCCGCCGGCCATCAGCTGGACGATGAGTGCGACGGCCTGACCCATTTGCCGGCCAACGTTCTCCGCGTTCTCGTCGCCGCCCACGGTGGCCGCTTCAAGGATTTGCGAAAGTTGCGATTTGAACGCATCGGCAACGCTTTTACCGAGAATCTCCACCGCTTCATCGGAGGCAAGGAACTCGTTCATGGCGTGGAAGCTTTCCACTGGATCACGCAGCAGATTCACTGCACTGTCCAGCGCGCCCAGTCCCGCACCTGCCATGCCGTCCGTGAAGCCTTTCATGACTCCGGAAGCTGTCAGCAGATCCTGTCGGGCAGAAGTGAGTCCCCACTTGGCGATGATTGCCAACTTCTTCGCCAGATTGGGCTCTGCATCGATTTCCTTTTTGGCCTGGACGTACTGCTGCGTCGCCAGCCAGTTGTTATCGACGTTAGCCGCAGCAGCGTTGTTCGCGGTAGCCGCGCCGTTTGGCGAACTCATGGCCGCAATGCCGGTCACCAGGCTAGTGATGATGTTGCGTTTGGCCTCGCGCTCTACTGCGGTTTCGTTCGGGTCGCTATCGGCGAACAAACCGGCCAACAGGCTTGCGGCAGAACCACCCAAAGCACCTGCCGAACAACTTTGACTGCTGGCGGCAGCGCCCGCACAACCAAGAATCGCGTGTAACGCGGCATGTTCAGGGCTGCCTTCCTTCAGGCCCTCTTTCACCAGTTTGCCGATATACGCCGAGCCTTGCTGCTGGACGTAGTTGACCACCATGTTTTGCGCGAACTGGGCACCGCTGCCGGCTACGTTGCCACTGATACCCGCGACCAGCGCTGTTGCGATTTGCCGGTAAGTGCCGCCGGCGCCCCAGTTATCACCGATTTCCTTGATTTGCTGATTGAGCTGCACATAATTTTCGTGGTGCGCTATTCGATCCTTGAGCGGCAAGCTTTGGTCATCAGCAGCAGCCTTTTCAAGGTTGGCCTGCTCCTTCTTCTGATCGATTTCCCGCGCACGACTATCGATGTACTGGGAAACGTTCTGCACGAACTTGCCGACGATCTCGAAGTCCACTCCGATTTCCTGGGCATCGAAAATCGGCTTGAGCTTGTTGCTGCCATCACGCTCACTGGAAACATCGGTATTAATGGCGGCAATTGCCTGCTCCGCCGTCTGACCAGTCATTTCCTGTTGCTTGGCACCATTGGTGATGGTTACGGCTGCACCGCTGATGCCGCTGTGAGTAGTGCTGCTGGAACTGTCGCCGGCGTACAGCGCCACCGGGGTCGAAACACTCACACCACCTTTGTTGGGAACATTGGGGCCGTTAGGGTTGGCCGTAGCACTGGCATTGCCCTTGCCATCGCGGCCGATATTGCCACCGAAGCCACCATTCAAGTTGATGCTGGTTGCGTCGTAATCAGCCTTGTTCTTGACGTCCGACGTGGTCAGCGTGCCGGTACTCAGAGTGTTTTTGCCATCAGCCACCGCTTTGTCGGTACTGGCAATGATCGCCCCGACGAGGTCGGTGTTGCCCTTGACCTCGACCTGGAAGCCGCCATTGCCCGCCTTGATGCCCGACTGTTCGGAGACGCTGGCGTACTCGCTATGCATGTGTTGCTGGGAAACGCCGCCGCTGACGCTGCTGTTGCCGACACAGAACGGAGGCACGCAGACACTCAGGCCGACGTTGGCGCTTGACTGCTTGGAGGTGTAGGTACTGGTGTCTTGCAGGCTCTCGATATTGAGATCACCGCCCACGTTGACCTTGACCGTTTCGCCGCTGGCGGTGGCGCCCTTGATGTTGGTGTCGCCACCACTTTTCAGGTTCAGCGTGCCGCCGGATTTGACCGAGGTGTTGGTGTGCGTGACGTCGTCACCATCACTGCTGCCACGGCCCTTGTTGGCGGCCAGTTCAAAGGTAATGCCGTTTTGCTCGCCGAAGCCGAAACCGATACCGGCGCTCCAGCCGCTGTTGCTGTTGGTGCTCTCCTGATGCGCAGTGTTTTGTGCAGACAGAAGATTGATCGCACCATCGGCGTTCAGCGAAACATCGCCACCGCCCTCAATGCGACTACCGACCACATTGATGTTGCTGTCGGCACCGGCACCCTTGGCGACGATGTTGATGTTGCCACCCGCAATCACACCGCTGCCGACGACATTGCTGCCGCTCTGGCTGCTGTTCATCTTGCTTTGGCTATTGCTGAGGTTGACGCTGACCTTCACTCCGACCCGAGGGTCTTCCTTCAACGCCTTGGCCGCGTCTACCGCTTGATCGGCACTCATGGCCGCATTCACGGCAGCGAGTGCAAGCATTCGTCCGTCGGTGGTTTTCCCGGCGGCTTCGCCCATTTGCTGAATGCCACGCAGCGCATCAACCAGCGGAATGCTCACTGTGCCACCGACGGCGGTGCGATTGGTGCTGGCGGTTTTGGTGGAGCTCAGTGTGTCGTAGCCCTCACCGATATCCACGTGCTTGGCCGTGATCCCGATGTCACCCACCGGCGCGACCAGTTGACTGGCCGTCTGGGTGTAATGATCCCCGGCAGTCAGCAGGATGTTGCCGCCAAGCGAAGCAATCTGGCTGCCCGACTGGCGAGTCGTGGTGCTCTGATCCGACTCTTTGGTCTTGACGATCCCGGTCGCGCCTTGCCACCAGGAACCGATCTCGCCCACCTTCTTGCTGCCTGAAGAGGAACTGGCGGTCGTGGTGTTTTCAGCGCTGATGACTTCCAGGTTGCGCCCGGCGTTGATACCGATGTTCTTGTCGGCCACCAGCGTACTGCCTTCAACCACCGTGTCCCGGCCGCTCTTGATCTGCAGGCTGCCGGCGCTGATATCGCTGCCGATGCTTTCGGTGGACGACTGTTGCCCCTGTTGCGACTTCTGCGTGTTGGAAAGCAGCCCGGTAATCGTCGCCCCTGTCTTGCTGGAGCTCTGCGACTGGCTGGAGGTTTGTGTTTCCTGAGCGGCGCCGATGAACACATCATTGGCGGCTGTCAGCGTGATGTCATCCGTTGCACGCAACGAAGCAGCTTTCAACGCAATGTCATTGTCGGCCTTGAGCTCCATGCTCTTGGCAACCCACTCGGTGCTGTTCAAGCGGGTTTGAGTGGCCTCGCCACTATTGGATTTGCTGGATTTCCAGTTCTTCTTCGAAGAGGCACTGGCCTGGCTGGCATAGTCTTCGGCCGCGTCGAGGTTGATGTCGTGGCCGGCAGTCGCCAGCAACGATCCATCGGATTTGACTTTTGCCCCTTGTGCATTGATGTCCTGACCTGCCGACATCACCAGCTTGCTTCCCGACTCGATACTCGAGCTGACCGACGCGATACGTTCGCTTTCGGTCATCACGGATTTTTTCTTGCCGAAGCTGCCCTTCGTTGTCTTGGTGTAAAACGAGTGATCGAGGTTATCAGCGGTCAGCAGGTTCAGGTCGTCGCCAGCATAGACAAAAGCCTCGCCACCCGACTTGACATGGCTGGCGATCAGGTTGAGATCCTTGTCGGCATTGAGCGTCAGGCTTCCACCAGCCTTGATCACGCTCGATTGCTGGGCGACGTGATCCTCCTCCGCACGGAACTTCTTGTTCCAGCCGGTGGCATGGGATTCGTCAGCCGCAGAGCTGATCGTCAGGTCACCTTTGGCATTGATGTCGACGTTGCCTTTGGCCTCGACATTACTCGCCACAACGCTGACGTCACGCTGAGCCGTAACCTTGAACGTGCCGCCGACGTTGACGTCCGAGCCATGTTGCTTGACCGTCGAATACTGATAGTTGGTATTGCTGCGGTCAGTCGTCTGTTCGGTCGAGTCGATGTGCACATCGCGCCCGGCCGTCAGGGTGGTATCGCCACCGCTTTTCAGCACGCTGCCGCTGTTGTTGATATCGCGACCGGCGCCGATAACCAGTGCATTCGCCGCTTCGATACGCGCCGCGTTGTCGACGAAGTCGGTGTCTTCGCTGAGGCGGCCGTCACTGCTGCGATGGGTGGTCACGGTGCGTTCGTTGATCACGTCGCCGTGTTCGGCAGTCAGGGTGACGTCGCGACCGGAAATGATCCCGCCTGCCTTGTTCGTCAGGTTGTCGGTCGCCGTCAACTTCAGGAGATTGCCAGCCTCGACCAGTCCGCTGCTCACCAGATCCTTCTTGGCTGTTGCATCGAGATTTTGACTGGCGCGCAACGTGCCGGAGTTCTCCAGGTTTTCGCCGGCAATAAGCGTGACGTCCTTGCCCTGAATCAACGCGCCCGTGGACGCGAGACGGTTGTTGGCATTGGCCAGGTACAGCACCGGCACCAAGACCTTTTCGCCGTTTACTTCACGCTCTTCGAGCCAGACGATGTCGTGGGTGAGCGCCGCGACCTGCTGTGCACTGAGGGTGACGCCTACACTCAGGTTCAACGCGTTCTTGCTGGCGATGGCGTTGTCCATCAGATACTTGTAGACCGCCTCGTCGGAGGTCTGTCCATCGATGAAACGCTGCCCCGTGCGAGCCACGACGGCTTGCTGGACCAGCTTCTGTTCGAAGAGGCCGTCGCCCAGTCGCTTGGCGCTCTGGTCGGCGTCGTAGCCCAGCCCCTTGAGCAGATAATCCGAGCTCATGAACTGCTTGAGATCGGTGAGTACCGGGTTGGTTTCGATCAGGTATTTGTGCGGCTGGGACTTGCCAGTGTTGCTCGGCAGGCCTTGTACCCGATTGATGGTTATCGGGGTTGCCGAGGGATCGGCGGTGACTTTGCCACCGCTTAGCGTCCAGCTTTGCGGGCCAGTGGCGGTCGGATTGCTGCTGCCTTCGGAGCTCAGGCGGAACAGGCCGTTCTGGCCCGTCGGCAAGCTGAACCCTGGCAGGTCGATCGGGCTGACCTGCTGCTGGGCCAGATCCGGCGGCAGTTGCGGGTTGATCTTGACCACCGTGGAGTAGCCACTGCCGACGCCCGTATCGGTGTTGGTTTTGCCCGCCGCGACGTAACTGTAGTAAGGACGCACGACGCTGTTGTCGATGGTCTGGGTCGCGTTCAGTTCGATGTTGCCACCGGCCTGGATCACGGCGTCATAGGAATTGCTGGAACCCGCGACAGTGGTCGTGCTTTCCGTGAGCTTGCCACCGCCCAACATGCTGATGAAGCTGCTCAAGTCCGATTCGACTGTCGCAGATGGCGCCGGACTGTTTTTCTTGTTGAAAGCGGCTGCTGCCGGCTCTGTCGCATAGATCTGGTCGACGTAGTTCCAGTAGGTACGCTTGGTGATGATTTCCTGTTCTTGCACGCCCTTGTTGGTGATGGTGCCGGCGTGGACAGCGATATCACCGGTGGCGGCAATGGTACTGCTGTTGTTGTTCAAGGCCTGGACGTTGAGCGACATGTCGCCGCCGCTCGTCAGGCTTGCGGCTGCGCTGCTGTTGCCTACTTTCAGGCGATCGGTCTCGGCGATCTCCCAATGTCCGTTGCGTCGACCGCCACTGCGAAAATCACACCCGGCAATCGGAATCAGGTTGCAGTCCAGTTGCGTGATCACCACCGAGCTTTTTTCATGCGCGGTGTATTCAAGAATGTCCCTGACGTTATTCACGGTCAGCGCATTGATGGTCAGATCCTGTGCGCTGTAGATCTCGCCGGAACGGTTGTCCAGCAAATCAGCCATGCCGCTGTCACGATCCCGGCCGATGTGTACGTTGTTCAGCCCATACACATTGCCGTAGGCGTTGGTGAAACTGGCCAACAACAGGCGCATGTCGCCGCCGCTGGTAATCAGGCCCCTGTCATTGAGGAGCGCACCGGTGATCAAGGTCAGGTCTTTGCCGGAGCCGAGGGTGCCGTAGTTGTTGACGTTGGCGGCGGTGAGGGTCATGTCGCCGCTGGAGGTCAGTCGCCCCTGATTGGTCAACAGACCATTTACATTGATGGTGGTGTTGCCGCCGCCGGCAATGCTGGTCGCAGCGTTGAGGGTCAGTTGATTGGCCTTGAGCGTCAAATCACCAAGACTGCTGGTACGACCGTTGCCGGAATAATCGCCCCACAAAGTCATGTCGAGCGAACCGTCGCTGGCGATCAGCCCGTCGTTGTGCCAGTTGCCACCGTTACCGATCAGTTTGCTGGCGGCCAGCAACTGCCCGCTCGCCATCTGGTTGAGGTTGTTGATATTGACGGTCAGGCGGTCCGCCTGGATCAGGCTGCTGTTGGTCCAGCCATCCGCAGTCAGCGTCAGTCCACCGCGTGTGACGAAGCTGCCGCCGGCGCTGCCGAGCTGTCCGGTGGCGATGTCGAAAATCCCCGTACCGACGTGCAACACATTACCGCCGACGTTCAACAAGCCACCTGCGCCGAGGCTGAGGTCATTGTTGGCGCTTTCCACAGTGCCGTTGCGGTTATCGAACAGGCCTGCAAGGCTGAATGTGGTCTTTCCGGAGCTACCAAGTGCGCGCAACTGGCCGGTCTGGTTGTCAATGGTGGCAGCACCGATGCTCAAAATGCTGGCGCTTTCGATAATGCCTTTGCGGTTGTTCAGGGCGCCGCGCAGGCTGAGGTCGATTTGTTGCCCGGCGATCTGCCCGCCGCTGTCGCCGGCGTTGTCAAAATCCTTGCCGGTGACGCTGACGCGTTGCTTGGCAACCAGTGCGCCGTTGCGGTTACTGAAATTGCCGCTGCCGCCCAGATCGATGATCGCATCACCGCTTTGCGCCGTGACCCGGCCACCCTCGTTCTCTAGACCTGCCAAGGCCTTGAGTGTCAAATACTGAGCCTGAATCACGCCGCCCTGGCCATTGCGCAACACGCCCGTAACCTGAGCAGTGAACGCACTTTTGAGGCTGGAGAGCACACCGCCATGGCTGTCGAGACTGGCAGCGGTGATGTTGAGATCGCCGGTTTTGGCAACGAAACGACCGCTCTGGTTATCGATGGCGCCGCCGACGTTCGCAATGAGTGCGCCTTCGCTTTGCAGGGTTCCCTTGACGTTGTCGAGGCTGGCAGCGGCCAGTTGCAGATCAGCGGCGTCGCTGTAGATCAGGCCGCCACTGTTTTGCACTGCACCACTGGCGGTGATCGCAAGGTTATCGTTAGCAGCGACGGTGCCGCCATTGCGGTTGTCGAGGCCGCCGGTCGACAGACTGAGCAATTTCTGGCTGACCAGTTTGCCACCCTGGTTATTGATTTGTGTGGCACGGGCAATCACTAGCGGGCCAACACCGACCAATTGGCCCTTGGTATTGGTCAGCGTGCCGAGAAGGTCCAGATTGACGGCCATTTCACTGGCCAGCACACCTTCAGTGTTGTCCAGGTCAGTACCGGTGAAACGGATGTCCTGTTTGGCGTTGATGGTCGCACGGGTGTTGTCGAGACGTTTGGCGGTGATATCCAGAGCCGCGCCGCTGTCGAGCTGGCCACCTTGTGCGTTGTTCAATGTGCCGGTGACCGTCAGGGTCTGCGCACCCTCGCTTGAGAGCGCACCTTTGTCCGAGTTATCGATGTTGGCCGCAGTGATCTTCAAGATGCCTTTGCTGGCCAGCGCACCGGTATTGCTGTTGCGGATGTCGCCCGTGAGGTCGATCAACAGGTCGCCATCACGGCTGGACAACGTGCCGTGATTACGGTTATCGAGACTGCCACCAAGCAAACTCAGGTTTTGCCACCCGGAGATCAGGCCATTGAGATTGCGTGTGCTGTCAGCGCTCAGATCCAGCCGCTGACGACTGAAAAGCTTGCCGTCACTGTTGTCCAGATTTCGCGCGACAAGGGTGTAACTCAGGTCGCTGGAGAGTTCACCGCCCTGGTTGTTCAGATCCCGCAGATGATTGATGCTCAACTGGCCCTTGGTTGTAATCAGGCCATTGCTGTTATTGAGATCGCCCATCGAACCACTGAAATCAATGGCGATGGCGCTACCGAGCAGCGAGCCGCCATTCTGATTGTTCACATTGGCGGCGGTGATGGTGAGATTTTGCGTGGCGGTGATCAGGCCCTTGTCCTGATTGTCGAGCTGACCGTCAGCATGCAGATCCAGGTCGGCGCGACTGGTAAAAGTACCGCCATTGTTGTTCAGGCTGCCCACTCGGGCATCGATGCGGCTCGCGCCGATGAGTCCCTTGATATTGGTCAGTGCGTGCTGCACCTGCAGGGTCAACGCCTGATTGCTCAACAGTTTGCCATTGCTGTTGTCGAGGCTGTCGGCAGCCAGAGTGAACGCCTGGGCACTGGAGATTTCACCGCTGCGGTTATCGACCTGTTGCAGGTTTTTCAGCACCAATAACGGTGCGTTTATCAGCCCCTTCTGATTGTTCAAGGCGCCATTGTTCAGATCCACCGTCAGCGACGTGTCGCTCGTGAGTTGCCCGCCATCGTGCTGATCGAGGCTGGCGGCATTGACCGACAAGGCTCCGTTGCTGGCGATCCTGCCCTTATCGCTGTTATTGATGTGACCCGCCTTGAGCGACAGACTGCCGAGTGAGGTCAGTTTGCCGTTCTGGTTATTGATCGACCCGGTGGTGGTGATGCTCAAGGCCTTACCGGCATTCACCAGACCCGCCACGTTGTCCAGCGTTGCCATGCGCAAGGTCACATCTTGCAGGCTCGACACTTCGCCGCCGCGGTTATTCAACTGGCCGACGCTGCCATCGAGACGCCCGGCACTATTGATCAGACCGTTGGTGTTGAGTACCTGACTCGCATCGAGACTGAGGGAGCCCGTACTCAGCACCCGCCCCTTGTTCTGGTTATCAAGGGTGGCGGCCGTGACCCGCGTGTTCTGCGAAGTCAGCGTGCCGCCCTGGTTGCTCACGGTCTGTGTTGCGTTGACCGTCAGGTTGCGACTGGCAATCACGCTTTTGCCGGTGTTGTCGATGTTGTGCGCACGGATAGCGACGTTGCCTGCCGCATTGCGGCTGTTGTCCGCATTGACCCCGGCTTCGATGATGCCGCTGTTGGTCAACTGGCCGCCGGCGGTCAGGCTGATGTTGTCCCGCGCGGCGAGGGTCTGGCGGTTGGTCAGGTTGCCCTGGGTCTGCACATTGACGTTCACAC
>NZ_QWFC01000016.1:0-16385 GCF_003576265.1 Pseudomonas sp. 91RF | reverse complement strand
CGCGAGCTTTTTCTTCTGGAGCGCTGTCGATCTTGTCGAATTCAACTACGGCCGAACCGAAAACTTCGGAGCAGACGCGAGTCAGAGCAGCGGTCAGAGTGGTTTTACCGTGGTCAACGTGACCGATGGTGCCAACGTTTACGTGCGGTAGGGAACGATCAAATTTTTCTTTAGCCACGACAATTAACTCCTAGCCTAAAGGGGCTGAATCAGCCTTGTTTTTTGGTAACGGATTCGACGATGTGCGACGGAGCCGTATCGTATTTTTTGAATTCCATAGAGTAGCTTGCGCGACCCTGAGACATGGAACGAACGTCGGTCGCATAACCGAACATCTCACCCAGTGGAACTTCGGCACGGATAACCTTGCCGGACACTGTGTCTTCCATACCCTGGATCATGCCGCGACGACGGTTAAGGTCGCCCATCACGTCACCCATATAGTCTTCAGGCGTAACAACCTCTACCGCCATGATCGGCTCGAGCAACTCACCACCACCCTTCTGGGCCAGTTGCTTGGTCGCCATGGAAGCAGCCACTTTAAACGCCATCTCGTTGGAGTCGACGTCGTGGTAAGAACCATCGAACACGGTAGCCTTCAGGCCGATCAGCGGATAGCCGGCAACAACGCCGTTCTTCATCTGCTCTTCGATACCCTTCTGGATAGCCGGGATGTATTCCTTAGGAACCACACCACCTACTACTTCGTTCAGGAATTGCAGACCTTCCTGACCTTCGTCAGCAGGAGCAAAGCGAATCCAGCAGTGACCGAACTGGCCACGACCGCCGGACTGACGAACGAACTTGCCTTCGATTTCGCAGTTCTTCGTGATGCGCTCACGGTACGAAACTTGAGGCTTGCCGATGTTGGCTTCGACGTTGAACTCACGGCGCATCCGGTCAACCAGGATGTCCAGGTGCAGCTCGCCCATGCCGGAGATGATCGTTTGACCAGTCTCTTCATCAGTTTTAACGCGGAAAGACGGGTCTTCCTGAGCCAGCTTGCCCAGAGCGATACCCATTTTTTCCTGGTCATCCTTGGTCTTAGGCTCTACGGCAACCGAAATAACCGGCTCCGGGAAGTCCATGCGAACCAGGATGATTGGCTTGTCAGCGTTGCAGAGGGTTTCACCAGTGGTGACGTCCTTCATGCCGATCAGGGCCGCGATGTCGCCAGCGCGCACTTCCTTGATCTCTTCACGGGCGTTTGCGTGCATTTGCACCATACGACCCACGCGCTCTTTCTTGCCTTTGACCGAGTTGATCACGCCGTCGCCGGAGTTCAACACGCCCGAGTAAACGCGGACGAAGGTCAGAGTACCCACGAATGGGTCGGTAGCGATCTTGAACGCCAACGCCGCGAACGGCTCGTCGTCGCTTGCATGACGCTCCATCTCTTCTTCCTCGTTATCAGGGTTGGAACCCTTGATAGCAGGAATGTCGGTCGGAGCAGGCAGGAAGTCGATAACGGCGTCGAGAACCAGGGGAACACCCTTGTTCTTGAAGGACGAACCGCAAACAGCCAGAACGATTTCGCCAGCGATAGTACGCTGACGCAGAGCAGCCTTGATCTCGGCGATCGACAGCTCTTCACCTTCCAGGTACTTGTTCATCAGCTCTTCACTGGCTTCAGCCGCAGCTTCAACCATGTTGCTGCGCCATTCAGTGGCCAGCTCGAGCATGTCCGCAGGGATTTCCTTGCGAACCGGAACCATACCCTTGTCAGAGTCGTTCCAGTAAACAGCTTGCATGTTGATCAGGTCGATCTGGCCCTGGAAGTTGTCTTCCGAACCGATAGCCAGCTGGATCGGCACCGGAGTGTGACCCAGACGCTGTTTGATCTGACCGATCACGCGCAGGAAGTTGGCACCAGCACGGTCCATCTTGTTTACATAAACAAGACGTGGAACGCCGTATTTGTTGGCTTGACGCCATACGGTTTCCGACTGAGGCTCAACACCCGAAGTACCGCAGAACACAACGACAGCGCCGTCGAGTACGCGCAGGGAACGCTCTACTTCAATAGTGAAGTCTACGTGACCCGGGGTATCGATTACGTTGAAGCGATGCTCGTGCGGGTACTGCTTCTCGGAACCTTTCCAGAAGGCGGTAATGGCAGCAGAAGTAATGGTAATACCACGCTCCTGCTCCTGAACCATCCAGTCTGTGGTCGCGGCGCCGTCATGCACCTCGCCCATTTTGTGACTTTTGCCAGTGTAAAAAAGGACGCGCTCGGTGGTGGTGGTTTTACCAGCATCCACGTGAGCGACGATACCGATGTTACGGTAGCGACTAATCGGAGTAGTACGAGCCATAAAGCCCTCGCAAAATTAGTGAAGCTAAAATTAGAAGCGGTAGTGCGAGAAAGCTTTGTTAGCTTCGGCCATACGGTGCACGTCTTCACGCTTCTTAACAGCAGCACCTTTACCTTCAGCAGCATCCAGCAGCTCGCCAGCCAAGCGCAGAGCCATAGACTTCTCGCCACGCTTGCGGGCGAAGTCTACCAACCAGCGCATTGCCAGAGCGTTACGACGGGACGGACGAACTTCGACCGGAACCTGGTAAGTAGCACCACCAACGCGGCGCGACTTCACTTCGACCAGCGGAGCGATGGCGTCGAGTGCTTTTTCGAAGAGTTCCAGGGGATCGGTGCCGGTCTTGCGAGCCGCAACGGTTTCCAGGGCACCATAAACGATACGCTCGGCAACGGCTTTCTTGCCGCTTTCCATAACGTGGTTCATGAATTTGGCGAGGATTTGGCTTCCGTATTTCGGATCGTCCAGAATCTCACGCTTTGCTGCTACGCGACGTCTTGGCATTGATAAGCCCTCAAACGGTCTTCAGGTTAGTTCGGGACAGATCCTTGAGGATTCGCGCCCGACCTTACTCTTATCGACTCAATAAAATGAAAATCTGCAAAACGGCCGATTACTTCGGACGCTTGGTACCGTACTTCGAACGACCCTGGTTACGGCCTTTAACGCCGGAAGTATCCAAGGAGCCGCGAACGGTGTGGTAACGAACACCTGGCAAGTCTTTTACACGACCGCCGCGGATCAGTACCACGCTGTGCTCTTGCAGGTTGTGGCCTTCACCACCGATGTACGAGGAAACCTCGAAACCGTTGGTCAGACGCACACGGCATACTTTACGCAGTGCCGAGTTAGGTTTTTTCGGCGTAGTGGTGTACACACGGGTGCACACGCCACGACGTTGCGGGCAGTTCTGCAGCGCAGGCACGTCGGATTTCTCGACGATACGCTTACGCGGCTGACGTACCAGCTGGTTGATAGTTGCCATCTACTAGCTCCACTGTTGTCTTGCGACGCTATTGTCTTGCAAGAAAAGCAAAATGGCAGGAACGGATTCCCGCCAAATTTAGGGGATCAAGAGTCTAAAGAGGATCTTGTCCCCAGTCAAGGCAAGGCCCCGACCTCCCCGCTCGTCGAACCTCGACAAATTGTCTCGATTCGATGAACGGTTAGATCAGGGCCTCAGCTCATTTATCGCAGAACTCAGTTACCGCTCGAGTTCAGCGCTTCGGTCAGTGCAGCTTCCACTTCACTGGCGCTTACGCGCAACGGTTTGTCTGCATCACGACGACGCTTGCGCTCGCTGTGATAAGCCAGACCGGTACCGGCCGGGATCAGACGACCCACAACCACGTTTTCTTTCAGGCCGCGCAGGTAATCGCGCTTGCCGGTTACGGCCGCTTCGGTCAGTACGCGGGTGGTTTCCTGGAAGGAAGCCGCCGAGATGAACGATTCGGTCGACAACGACGCCTTGGTGATACCCAGCAGAACGCGGGTGAACTTGGAGACAAACTTGTCTTCCGCGTTCAGACGCTCGTTCTCTACCAGAACGTGAGTCAGTTCCATCTGGTCGCCCTTGATGAAGCTGGAGTCGCCGGACTCGGAGATCTCAACTTTACGCAGCATCTGACGCAGGATGGTCTCGATGTGCTTGTCGTTGATCTTCACGCCCTGCAGACGGTAAACGTCCTGGATCTCGTTAACGATGTACTTGGCCAGCGCGCTCACACCCAGCAGACGCAGGATGTCGTGCGGATCGCTCGGACCGTCGGAGATAACTTCGCCGCGGTTTACCTGTTCGCCTTCGAACACGTTCAGGTGACGCCACTTCGGAATCAGCTCTTCGTACGGATCGCTACCGTCGTTCGGGGTGATGACCAGACGGCGCTTGCCCTTGGTCTCTTTACCGAACGCGATGGTGCCGCTGACTTCAGCCAGAATCGACGCCTCTTTCGGACGACGGGCTTCGAACAGGTCGGCAACACGCGGCAGACCACCGGTGATGTCACGGGTCTTCGAAGTTTCCTGCGGGATACGAGCGATAACATCACCGATCGCAATCTTCGCACCGTCCGCAACACCGACCAGGGCGTTGGCTGGCAGGAAGTACTGAGCAATAACGTCAGTGCCTGGCAGCAACAGATCCTTGCCGTTGTCATCGACCATCTTCACAGCAGGACGAATGTCCTTGCCGGCAGCCGGACGATCTTTCGGATCAAGTACTTCAATGTTGGTCATACCGGTCAATTCGTCAGTCTGACGCTTGATCGTGATGCCTTCTTCCATGCCCACGTAGGTCACGGTACCTTTCATTTCGGTAACGATCGGGTGAGTGTGCGGATCCCACTTGGCCACGATGGCGCCAGCGTCGACCTTGTCACCTTCTTTAACCGAAATCACAGCACCGTACGGCAGCTTGTAACGCTCGCGCTCACGACCGAAGTCGTCAGCAATCGCCAGCTCACCGGAACGGGACACGGCAACCAGGTTGCCATCCACACGCTCAACGTGCTTCAGGTTGTGCAGACGGACGGTACCGCCGTTCTTCACCTGAACGCTGTCGGCTGCGGAAGTACGGCTTGCCGCGCCACCGATGTGGAACGTACGCATCGTCAGCTGGGTACCCGGCTCACCGATGGACTGGGCAGCGATTACGCCGACCGACTCACCGATGTTCACCTGGTGACCACGAGCCAGGTCGCGGCCGTAGCACTTGGCGCAGATGCCGTAGCGGGTTTCGCAGCTGATCGGCGAACGCACGATCACTTCGTCGATGCTGTTCAGCTCGATGAACTCGACCCACTTCTCGTCTACCAGAGTGCCGGCAGGAACGATGACGTCCTCGGTACCCGGCTTGAATACGTCACGGGCAATGACACGACCCAATACGCGCTCACCCAGCGGCTCTACAACGTCACCGCCTTCAATGTGCGGAGTCATTACCAGGCCGTGCTCGGTGCCGCAATCGATCTCGGTCACGACCAGATCCTGCGCCACGTCTACCAGACGACGAGTCAGGTAACCGGAGTTCGCGGTTTTCAACGCGGTATCCGCCAGACCTTTACGAGCACCGTGAGTCGAGATGAAGTACTGGAGTACGCTCAGACCTTCACGGAAGTTCGCGGTAATTGGCGTTTCAATAATGGAACCGTCCGGCTTGGCCATCAGACCACGCATACCGGCCAGCTGACGAATCTGTGCTGCGGAACCCCGCGCACCCGAGTCGGCCATCATGTACATCGAGTTGAACGATTCCTGCTCGACTTCGTCGCCGTGACGGTCGATGACTTTCTCTTTCGAGAGGTTGGCCATCATCGCCTTGGAGACTTCGTCGTTCGCTTTCGACCAAAGGTCGATCACTTTGTTGTACTTCTCGCCCTGGGTGACCAGGCCGGACGCGTACTGGCTCTCGATCTCTTTCACTTCGTCGGTGGCAGCACCGATGATGCGGGCTTTTTCATCCGGGATAACGAAGTCGTTAACACCGATGGAAACGCCGGAAATGGTCGAGTAGGCAAAACCGGTGTACATCAACTGGTCAGCGAAGATCACGGTCTCTTTCAGACCAACCACGCGATAGCACTGGTTGATCAGCTTGGAGATCGCCTTTTTCTTCATCGGCAGGTTGACGACGTCGAACGACAGACCTTTTGGTACAACCTGGAACAGCAGCGCACGGCCGACAGTGGTGTCGACGATACGGGTGTTGTTCACGCTGTTGCCGTCACGATCGTTCACGGTTTCGTTGATACGAACCTTGATCTTCGCGTGCAGTGCGGCTTCGCCGGCACGGAACACACGGTCAACTTCCTGCAGATCCGCGAACACACGACCTTCGCCCTTGGCGTTGATCGCTTCACGAGTCATGTAGTACAGACCCAATACAACGTCCTGCGACGGAACGATGATTGGCTCACCGTTGGCTGGCGACAGAATGTTGTTGGTCGACATCATCAACGCACGCGCTTCGAGCTGGGCTTCCAGCGTCAGCGGTACGTGCACGGCCATTTGGTCGCCGTCGAAGTCGGCGTTGTACGCAGCACAGACCAGAGGGTGCAGCTGGATAGCCTTACCTTCGATCAGTACCGGTTCAAACGCCTGGATACCCAGACGGTGAAGGGTCGGTGCACGGTTGAGAAGAACCGGGTGTTCGCGAATCACTTCAGCGAGAACGTCCCAAACCTCCGGCAGCTCGCGCTCGACCATTTTCTTGGCCGCTTTGATGGTGGTCGCCAGACCACGCATTTCCAGCTTGCCGAAAATGAACGGCTTGAACAGCTCGAGAGCCATCTTCTTCGGCAGACCGCACTGGTGCAGACGCAGGGTCGGGCCTACGGTAATTACCGAACGACCGGAGTAGTCAACACGCTTACCGAGCAAGTTCTGACGGAAACGACCTTGCTTACCCTTGATCATGTCAGCCAGGGATTTCAGAGGACGCTTGTTCGAACCGGTGATAGCGCGGCCACGACGACCGTTGTCGAGCAGTGCATCGACAGCTTCCTGCAACATACGCTTTTCGTTGCGCACGATGATGTCCGGAGCGGACAGATCCAGCAGGCGCTTCAAACGGTTGTTACGGTTGATCACTCGACGATACAGATCGTTGAGGTCGGAAGTCGCGAAACGACCGCCGTCCAGCGGGACCAGTGGACGCAGATCTGGCGGCAGAACCGGCAGAACGGTCAGCACCATCCACTCTGGCAGGTTGCCGGAACCCTGGAAGGCTTCCATCAACTTCAGACGCTTGGACAGCTTCTTGATCTTGGTTTCGGAGTTGGTTTGCGGAATTTCTTCACGCAGACGGCCAATCTCGTGTTCCAGGTCGATAGCGTGCAGCAGTTCACGGACAGCTTCAGCACCCATGCGGGCGTCGAAATCGTCACCGAACTCTTCCAGCGCTTCGAAGTATTGCTCGTCGTTCAGCAGCTGACCTTTTTCAAGAGTGGTCATGCCCGGATCGATAACGACATAGCTCTCGAAGTAGAGAACGCGTTCGATATCACGCAGGGTCATGTCCATCAGCAGACCGATACGGGACGGCAGCGATTTCAGGAACCAGATGTGGGCAACCGGCGAAGCCAGTTCGATGTGCGCCATGCGCTCACGACGAACCTTGGCCAGCGCAACTTCAACGCCGCACTTCTCGCAGATCACACCACGGTGCTTCAAGCGCTTGTACTTACCGCACAGGCACTCGTAATCCTTTACCGGGCCAAAGATCTTGGCGCAGAACAGACCGTCACGCTCAGGTTTGAACGTACGGTAGTTGATGGTTTCCGGCTTTTTAACTTCACCGAACGACCACGAGCGGATCATCTCAGGCGAGGCCAATCCGATACGGATGGCGTCAAACTCTTCGACTTGACCCTGGTTTTTCAGCAAATTCAGTAGGTCTTTCAAGGCCTTTCCTCCTGGCGGAGCAGAGAGCGGGCAATCCTGCCCCGCTCTCGATCGCGTCACGTGTTATTCGGTTTCCAGATCGATATCGATGCCGAGGGAACGAATTTCCTTGATCAACACGTTGAAGGACTCGGGCATGCCCGGCTCCATACGGTGATCGCCGTCCACGATGTTTTTGTACATCTTGGTCCGGCCGTTCACATCGTCCGACTTCACTGTGAGCATTTCTTGCAGAGTGTAAGCAGCACCGTATGCTTCCAGTGCCCAGACCTCCATCTCCCCGAAACGCTGACCACCGAACTGCGCCTTACCACCCAGCGGCTGCTGGGTAACCAGGCTGTACGAACCGGTAGAACGTGCGTGCATCTTGTCGTCTACCAAGTGGTTCAGCTTCAGCATGTACATGTAGCCAACGGTAACTGGACGCTCGAACTTGTTGCCGGTACGGCCGTCGGTCAGCTGCATCTGGCCGCTTTCTGGCAGGTCCGCCAGTTTCAGCATGGCCTTGATCTCAACTTCCTTGGCGCCGTCGAACACTGGAGTGGCCATTGGAACGCCGCCACGCAGGTTCTTCGCCAGATCCAGGATTTCCTGATCGGAGAAGCTGTCCAGATCTTCGTTACGACCGCCGATCTGATTGTAGATCTCGTCCAGGAAGGTACGCAGCTCAGCGACTTTACGCTGCTCTTCGACCATCCGGTTGATCTTCTCGCCCAGACCCTTGGCCGCGAGGCCCAGATGGGTTTCAAGGATCTGACCAACGTTCATACGCGAAGGTACGCCCAGCGGGTTGAGGACCACGTCGACCGGGGTGCCATTGGCATCGTGCGGCATGTCTTCAACCGGCATGATCACGGAGACCACACCCTTGTTACCGTGACGACCGGCCATCTTGTCGCCCGGCTGGATGCGACGACGGATTGCCAGGTAAACCTTGACGATCTTCAGCACGCCTGGAGCCAGGTCATCGCCCTGCTGCAGTTTGCGCTTCTTGTCTTCGAACTTGTCGTCCAGCAGACGGCGACGATCGACGATGTAGGCCTGAGCCTTCTCGAGCTGCTCGTTCAGAGCATCTTCAGCCATGCGCAGCTTGAACCACTGACCATGCTCAAGACCGTCGAGTACTTCGTCGGTGATGTCCTGACCTTTCTTCAGGCCCGCGCCGCCTTCAGCCTTGTGGCCTACCAGAGCGGAACGCAGACGTTCGAAGGTCGCGCCTTCAACGATGCGGAACTCTTCGTTCAGATCCTTGCGGATCTCGTCCAGCTGGGTCTTCTCGATCGACAGGGCACGGCTGTCACGCTCAACGCCATCACGGGTGAACACCTGAACGTCGATGACAGTACCCTTGGTGCCGGTTGGCACCCGCAGGGAAGTGTCTTTAACGTCGCTGGCCTTCTCACCGAAAATTGCGCGAAGCAGCTTTTCTTCCGGCGTCAGTTGAGTCTCGCCTTTCGGAGTGACCTTACCAACCAGAATGTCGCCCGGGCCGACTTCGGCACCTACATAAACGATACCGGCTTCGTCCAGTTTGTTCAGTGCAGCCTCACCCACGTTCGGGATGTCCGCAGTGATTTCCTCCGGGCCAAGCTTGGTGTCACGAGCCACACAGGTCAGTTCCTGGATATGGATCGTGGTGAAGCGGTCTTCCTGAACCACTCGCTCGGACAGGCAGATGGAGTCTTCGAAGTTGAAGCCGTTCCATGCCATGAACGCGATGCGCATGTTCTGACCCAGAGCCAGTTCACCCATGTCGGTGGACGGACCGTCGGCCATGATGTCGCTACGCTGAACGCGATCACCCTTGCTCACCAGCGGACGCTGGTTGATGCAGGTGTTCTGGTTCGAGCGGGTGTATTTGGTCAGGTTGTAGATGTCGACACCGGCTTCACCCGTTTCAACTTCGTCATCGGCAACACGAACCACGATACGGCTGGCATCAACGGAGTCGATCACGCCGCCACGACGAGCCACGACGCAAACGCCGGAGTCGCGAGCCACGTTACGCTCCATGCCGGTACCTACCAGCGGCTTGTCGGCACGCAGGGTTGGTACAGCCTGACGCTGCATGTTCGAACCCATCAACGCACGGTTGGCGTCGTCGTGCTCGAGGAACGGAATCAGCGACGCTGCAACCGAAACTACCTGCTTCGGCGAAACATCCATCAGGGTGACTTCTTCAGGCGCCTTGACGGTGAATTCGTTCAGGTGACGTACGGCTACCAGCTCGTCGATCAGGACTTTCTGGTCGTTCATGGTCGCCGAAGCCTGCGCGATCACGTGATCGGCTTCTTCAATAGCGGACAGGAACACGATCTCGTCGGTAACCACACCCTCTTTCACCACACGGTACGGGCTCTCGAGGAAGCCGTACTGGTTGGTGCGAGCGTAAGCAGCCAGGGAGTTGATCAGACCGATGTTCGGACCTTCCGGCGTTTCGATCGGGCAGACACGACCGTAGTGAGTCGGGTGTACGTCACGAACTTCGAAGCCTGCGCGCTCACGAGTCAGACCACCAGGGCCGAGTGCGGAGACACGACGCTTGTGGGTAATCTCGGACAGCGGGTTGTTCTGGTCCATGAACTGCGACAGCTGGCTGGAACCGAAGAACTCTTTCACCGCCGCAGCCACTGGCTTGGCGTTGATCAGGTCTTGCGGCATCAGGCCTTCGCTTTCAGCCATCGACAGACGCTCTTTGACCGCACGCTCAACACGTACCAGGCCAACGCGGAACTGGTTCTCGGCCATTTCGCCTACGCAGCGAACACGACGGTTACCCAGGTGGTCGATGTCGTCGACGATGCCTTTACCATTACGGATGTCGACCAGAGTCTTCAGTACCGCGACGATGTCTTCCTTGCACAGCACGCCCGAACCTTCGATCTCGGTACGACCGATACGACGGTTGAACTTCATCCGGCCGACCGCAGACAGGTCATAGCGCTCAGGGCTGAAGAACAGGTTGTTGAACAGGGTTTCGGCAGCGTCTTTGGTTGGCGGCTCGCCCGGACGCATCATGCGATAGATTTCGACCAGCGCTTCCAATTGGTTGCTGGTGGAGTCGATCTTCAGCGTGTCGGAGATGAACGGACCGCAGTCGATGTCGTTGGTGTACAGAGTTTCGATGCGAACGACGCCAGCCTTGGCGACTTTTGCCAGGACTTCGGTCGTCAGCTCGGTGTTGCACTCTGCCAGGATTTCACCGGTTGCCGGATGCACGATGACCTTGGCGGTGGTGCGACCCAGGACGTAGTCCAGAGGCACGTCCAGCTCTTTGATCCCGGCTTTTTCCAGCTGGTTGATGTGACGGGCAGTGATACGACGACCCTGCTCGACAATCACCTTGCCATTGCCGTCCTGGATATCGAGAACAGCAACCTCACCGCGCAGACGCTGAGGTACCAGCTCCAGGCTCAGGGTTTCGCCCTTAACGTGGAATACGTTGGTGGTGTAGAACGCGTCCAGCACTTCTTCGGTGGTATAGCCGAGCGCGCGCAGCAATACCGAGGCCGGCAGCTTGCGACGACGGTCGATACGTACGAATACACAGTCCTTCGGGTCGAACTCGAAGTCCAGCCACGAACCGCGGTAAGGAATGATGCGTGCGGAGTACAGCAGTTTGCCGGAGCTGTGCGTCTTGCCACGGTCGTGGTCGAAGAACACGCCCGGGGAGCGGTGCAACTGGGAAACGATCACACGCTCGGTACCGTTGATTACGAAGGTACCGTTCTCAGTCATCAGGGGGATTTCACCCATGTAGACTTCTTGCTCTTTGATGTCCTTGATCGCTTTGTTCGACGATTCTTTGTCGAAAATGATCAGGCGCACTTTTACCCGCAAAGGTACGGCGAAAGTTACACCGCGCAATACGCATTCTTTGACATCAAATGCCGGTTCGCCCAGGCGATAACCGACGTACTCCAGCGCAGCATTGCCGGAGTAGCTGATGATCGGGAAAACGGATTTGAAGGCCGCATGCAGGCCCACGTCGCGGAACTGATCTTTAGTCGCTCCCGCTTGCAAGAATTCACGATACGAATCCAGCTGGATGGCCAGGAGGTAAGGCACATCCATGACGTCCGGCAACTTGCTAAAGTCCTTGCGGATACGTTTTTTCTCAGTATATGAGTAAGCCATCAGCGTTCCCCAGCTTGGTCACCTGCTTGTTTGGCCCCTCCCGACGGGAGCAGCCAGAAAATCGTGCAAACCCCATGGTTTGCGCCATCACATCGGATGGTTACAGCTCGTTATCGGCACCGACCGAGTCGGCTGCCAATAACGGAAAAAGGCCGGTGGCAAGAGCCACCAGCCATCAGCCTGTCGCTTGACGCTCGGGCTGGAGGAGCAAAGTCGATGCTTACTTCAGCTCGACTTTAGCGCCTGCTTCTTCCAGCTTCTTCTTAGCGTCTTCAGCAGCTTCTTTCGAAACGCCTTCAGCTACAACCTGAGGAGCGCCGTCGACTTTCTCTTTGGCTTCTTTCAGGCCCAGACCGGTCAGTTCACGAACTGCCTTGATCACGTTTACTTTCTTGTCGCCGGCTTCAACCAGAACAACGTTGAACTCGGTTTGCTCTTCAACAACAGCGGCAGCAGCAGCTGGACCAGCAGCAGCAACAGCAGCGGTCACGCCGAAGGTTTCTTCCATTGCTTTGATCAGCTCAACAACTTCCAGAACGGTTTTCTGGCCGATTGCTTCGATGATTTGTTCGTTAGTCAGAGACATGACTCAATTCCTGATTTGGTGGACAGCCTGTACGGCCGTCGAAATAAACAAAAATACGCGAGATTGGAAACGCTCAGCCTCAGGCTGCAGCAGCTTCTTTCTGATCGCGAATTGCCGCCAGAGTACGAGCCAGCTTGCTGGTAGCGCCTTGAATCACGCTCATCAGTTTCGCAATAGCTTCGTCGCGAGTTGGCAGGCTTGCCAGCACGTCGATCTCATTCGCTGCGAGGAACTTGCCCTCGAACGAAGCTGCCTTGATCTCGAACTTATCCTGACCCTTGGCAAATTCCTTGAACAGACGAGCAGCAGCGCCCGGGTGTTCGTTGGAGAATGCGATCAGGGTCGGGCCGGTGAACGCGTCGTTCAGCACTTCGTACGAAGTGCCAGCAACAGCGCGCTTGAGCAGGGTGTTACGTACAACACGTACGTAAACGCCAGCTTCACGAGCCTCTTTACGGAGTCCGGTCATTGCGCCTACTGTTACGCCACGGGCATCAACCACGACAGCGGACAGAGCGACTTTGGCAGCCTCGTTGACTTCAGCGACGATGGCCTTCTTGTCTTCGAGATTAATTGCCACGGGTTTAACTCCTGCTTGTTACCGTTTCATTCGATCGAAACCGAATGTCGTTTTGGTGTCTGATTCGGTAAGGAACCGGGAGCACCATCTGCGTAGGCTTGAGGTTTAAGACTTGCGTCGCCTACGGTCTTGGATAGCCCCCGCCAGGCAGGGACCCCAATCTTTCAATTGGCGCAGTTACCTGCGCCAACTTTTGTCTTACGCGTCCAGCGAGCTCTGGTCGATGACCAGACCTGGGCCCATGGTGGTGCTCAGGGTAACGCGCTTGACGTAGATACCTTTCGAGGAAGCTGGCTTGATACGCTTCAGGTCAGCGATCAGAGCTTCAACGTTTTCCTTCAGCTTGACGGCATCGAAGCCAATCTTGCCAACGGAAGTGTGGATGATGCCGTTTTTGTCGGTGCGATAACGAACCTGACCAGCTTTGGCGTTTTTAACCGCGGTGGCTACGTCTGGAGTAACGGTACCAACTTTCGGGTTAGGCATCAGGCCACGTGGACCGAGGATCTGACCCAGTTGACCTACAACGCGCATGGCATCAGGGGATGCGATCACTACGTCATAGTTCAGGTCGCCGCCTTTCATTTCGGCAGCCAGTTCGTCCATACCTACGCGGTCAGCGCCGGCAGCCAGAGCGGCCTCGGCAGCTGGACCCTGGGTAAACACAGCAACGCGAACGGTCTTGCCAGTGCCGTGTGGCAGCACAGTAGCGCTACGAACGACCTGGTCGGATTTACGCGGGTCTACGCCCAGGTTAACGGCCACATCGAACGACTCGACGAACTTGGCAGCTGGCAGCGAGGCCAGCAGAGTTGCGGCCTCTTCGAAGTTGTAGGACTTGCCCGCTTCGATCTTTTCAGCGATAGCCTTTTGGCGCTTGGTCAGCTTAGCCATTACACACCCTCCACGTTAAGGCCCATGCTACGAGCAGAACCGGCGATAGTGCGCACGGCTGCATCCATATCAGCTGCAGTCAGATCCGCGTTTTTGGTTTTCGCGATTTCTTCCAGCTGAGCACGGGTAACAGTGCCAACCTTAACGGTGTTCGGACGAGCGGAACCGCTGGTCAGACCGGCCGCCTTCTTCAGCAGAACCGAAGCAGGGGTGGATTTGGTTTCGAAAGTGAAGCTACGGTCGCTGTAGACAGTGATGATCACTGGAGTCGGCAGACCAGCTTCCAGACCCTGGGTACGGGCGTTGAAAGCTTTGCAGAATTCCATGATGTTCACGCCGTGCTGACCCAGAGCAGGACCAACAGGTGGGCTTGGGTTAGCCTGAGCGGCCTTCACTTGCAGCTTGATGTAAGCGGTAATCTTCTTGGCCATGAGGCACTCCAATTACGGGTTCGAACGCCTCGAAAGGCTCCCCGGTTACTTGCGCGTTTATCCCAGTGACGACAAAACCCCACAGCCTAGGGCTGCGGGGTTGGGATGCTTGTCCAGTTAGACCTTTTCGACCTGACTGAACTCCAACTCTACCGGAGTAGAGCGACCGAAAATGAGCACTGCCACTTGGATCCGGCTCTTTTCGTAGTTAACTTCTTCAACAACACCGTTAAAGTCAGCGAATGGACCGTCATTGACACGAACGGTTTCACCTGGCTCGAACAACGTCTTCGGCTTCGGCTTGTCACTACCGTCAGCAACGCGACGCAGAATCGCCTCGGCTTCTTTATCAGTGATTGGCGCAGGCTTGTCAGCGGTACCGCCGATAAAACCCATCACCCGAGGAGTGTCCTTGACCAAGTGCCAAGTACCCTCGTTCATATCCATCTGTACCAGCACATAACCAGGGAAGAACTTGCGTTCGCTTTTGCGCTTCTGGCCATTACGCATTTCAACCACTTCTTCAGTGGGAACCAGAATTTCGCCGAAGCCATCTTCCATGCCAGCCAGCTTTACACGCTCGATCAGCGAGCGCATGACATGCTTCTCGTAACCCGAGTAAGCATGCACAACGTACCAACGCTTAGCCACGGGACACCCTTAGCCGACAATCAAGGAAACAAGCCAGCCGAGCAGGGAATCAAGCCCCCACAACAGCAACGCCATAACCAGAACAACAGCCACAACAATAAGAGTGGTCTGCGTGGTTTCTTGGCGAGTTGGCCATACGACTTTACGAATCTCGGTACGAGCTTCCTTAACCAGTACAAAGAAAGACTTGCCCTTGGCAGTCTGCAGGCCCACAAAGGCAGCTACAGCAGCAACGACAAGCAAAGCGAGTACACGGTACAGGATCGGCGAAGCAGAGTAATACTGATTGCCTACAACGCCAACCACCACCAAAGCGACCACTACAAGCCACTTGAGCAGATCGAAGCGAGAGCCTTGAGCTTCAGCCTTAGGAGTCATCTATGAAGATCCTGTGAAAAGAAAGCCAGACACACCGAGTGAATCTGGCAGGTCAGGAGGGAATCGAACCCCCAACCTACGGTTTTGGAGACCGTCGCTCTGCCAATTGAGCTACTGACCTAAAACAAAATCAGGCCGACCATTATGCCGGCCCGAAAAATACATTACAACTACTTACTCGATGATTTTGGCTACGACGCCAGCGCCGACGGTACGACCGCCTTCACGGATAGCGAAACGCAGACCGTCTTCCATCGCGATGGTTTTGATCAGGGTAACAGTCATCTGAATGTTGTCACCTGGCATTACCATTTCAACGCCTTCTGGCAGCTCGCAGTTACCAGTCACGTCAGTAGTACGGAAGTAGAACTGTGGACGGTAGCCTTTGAAGAACGGAGTGTGACGACCGCCTTCTTCCTTGCTCAGAACGTAAACTTCTGCGGTGAACTTGGTGTGAGGCTTAACCGAACCCGGCTTAACCAGAACCTGACCACGCTCAACGTCGTCACGCTTGGTGCCACGCAGCAGAACGCCGCAGTTCTCACCAGCACGACCTTCGTCCAGCAGCTTGCGGAACATCTCAACACCAGTGCAGGTGGTGGTGGTGGTGTCACGCAGACCAACGATTTCCAGGGCGTCCTGAACGCGGACGATTCCACGCTCGATACGACCAGTTACTACAGTACCGCGACCCGAGATCGAGAACACGTCTTCGATTGGCATCAGGAACGGCTTGTCGATAGCACGCTCTGGCTCTGGGATGTAGCTGTCCAGAGTTTCCACCAGCTTCTTGACAGCGCTGGTGCCCATTTCGTTGTCGTCTTTGCCTTCCAGCGCCATACGAGCCGAACCGATGATGATCGGAGTGTCGTCGCCTGGGAAGTCGTAGGTGGACAGCAGGTCGCGAACTTCCATCTCAACCAGTTCCAGCAGCTCTGCGTCGTCTACCAGGTCAGCCTTGTTCAGGAAAACCACGATGTACGGAACGCCTACCTGACGGGACAGCAGGATGT
>NZ_QWFC01000056.1:0-22198 GCF_003576265.1 Pseudomonas sp. 91RF | reverse complement strand
TCGTCGACCGCGAGCGTGGCAAGCACCTGGCCAAACGCGCCCTCGAACGCCATCGCAGCGACTTCCAGCTCGCCGAAGGCAAGAGCGACCAGCCATTGCTGGTCAGCGGCCATTTCCTCGCGCTGAAGGAACACCCGAAAGCCAATTGGAACGACCTGTGGCTGCTGACCGAAGTCCTGCACGAAGGCAAACAGCCGCAAGTGCTGGAAGAGTCGGTGACCAGCGACACCACCGCGCTGAAAGACGACTTCCATCAGGGCTACCGCAACCGCTTCCAGGCCACCCCGTGGGACGTGCCGAACCGCCCGCCCCTGCGCCACCCGAAACCGCGCATCCTCGGTAGCCAGAGCGCCGTGGTCACCGGGCCGCAAGGCCAGGAAATCCACTGCGACGAATACGGCCGCGTCAAAGTCCAGTTCCACTGGGACCGCGACGGCCTGGCCGACGACAAGACCAGTTGCTGGCTGCGCGTCTCCAGCGCCTGGGCCGGCGCCCAGTACGGCGGCATCGCCATCCCGCGCATCGGCATGGAAGTGCTGGTGACCTTCCTCGAAGGCGACCCCGACCAACCGCTGATCAGCGGCTGCCTGTACCACAAGGAAAACACCGTCCCCTACGCGCTGCCGGCGAACAAGACGCGCACCACCTTCAAGACCCTGAGTTCGATGGGTGGCGGTGGCTTCAACGAACTGCGGATCGAAGACAAGAAAGGCCAGGAACAGATCTTCCTCCACGCCCAGCGCGACTGGGACGAGAACATCGAACACGACCAGAAAATCCGCGTCGGCAACGAACGCCACGACGTCGTGGAAAAGAACAGCTACACGGAATTCAAGGCCGAAGAACACCACACCGTCTACGAAGACCGCAAAGTCGAAGCCCGCGCCAACGACCACCTGACCGTGGGCGTGAACCAGCACATCAAGATCGGCACCGGGCAATTCATCGACGCCGGACAGGAAATTCACCTGAGCAGCGGGATGAAAGTGGTGCTGGAGGCTGGGGCTGAGCTGACGCTGGTCGGCGGTGGCAGCTTCATCAAGATCGATGGCGGCGGCGTGACCATGAGCGGGCCGGCGATCAACATCAACTCGGGGGGTGGACCGGGGAGCGGCACGGGGGCGGCGCCGTTGATGCCGGGTGTGCTGAAACAGGCGGATGCCGACAAGGCGGGTGCCGTGCTGACGCCGGCGCAGATCAACACGCTCAAGCGTAATGCGCCGTTCTGTGAAGAGTGTGAGAAGTGTAAGGCAGGTGCCTGTGCCATCTAATCGACTGACACCCAAGGATTGGCTGGCACAACAGCCGCTGCAGAAAGACGAACGCCTGTATCTGGTCATCAGCGCCGCCAGCGATGCCGACGCGCTGAAGACCCTGTATCAGAACGAACCGTCCGTCCAGGCCATTCCCGTCTGGGGCGGAACGCCCTACTCCACCTGGCAACCGGTGATGCCTTACGTCGCCGAACTCAAGGCCAACTCGGCCTTCCTGCCCTGGATCACCGAAACCGACGCCCTCGACTGGGGCTGGCTGGCCGTCTCCCGCTCGGAACCCAACGAAGTTTTCGAACACCTGCGCAGCCTGACCCAGGTGAAGATGCCGGACGGGACCGAAGTGTTTTTCCGATTCTGGGATGGGCGGCATATCTATCCGATTCTTGAAGGGTTGGGTGAGAGCGCCGGGGAGGTGCTGCCGGTGTTTGAGCGGTATCTGATCAATGGCCGCAGCCTGGAAGTCGGACCGAGGGTGGTGCCGAAGGTGAAGGATTGGCCGTGGTGGGAGGTGCCGAAAGATTTGCTGGACAGCTTGATGGCCGAAAACCCGTCGACCGTGATCGGCAACATGATGCAGTGGCTGCAGGAAGAGCATGCCGACCTGTATTTCTCGTTCCCGGAATCGAACCTGCAAAAGAAAGTGGCGCGCTTCGTAAAACGCACGCCACTCACGGAAGAAAATTTTACCGGCCTGCTGAAGGCCCATCTGGAAAGTGAGGTAGATGTATGAGCCTGGGCGAAACTTTTATTTATCTCACTGAGAAACAACCGGACGAAAAAAAGATAATTTCCGAGTTTAAGAACTGCCTCTCGGAATATCGCTCTTACGCCACGTATTTGCGTGGCCTTGATGTGGAGCAACAGTTCAAGGTCGGCGACGAAGTATCAAAGGCAGCGCCTAAGGATAGCAAGAAAAAAGCTATAAACTATGCTACATGCCCTGAAAACGGAAAGCTTACACTTATCCATAGTTTCGAATCCGCACGATTCGTACCGATTGGAAACACTCCAATTGAGCTAGTACCCGTCGATAAAGAAAACAAACCGATGGGGGCCGCCCTAATGAAGAAAATCGGCCCTACCGGGATCGAGGTCATTTCTGGCCTGACGCCTCATCAGCGATATAGGGTGACCTTCTTCCCCAATCCTACATCTGCTGACCTTGAACGTCTGTTCAAATCCTATGATGACGTCATGGGTGATTTGACCAAATGGCTTGAAAGTGAATGGAGCACAACGTGCCTGCCGCTCTGGCAAAAACACAACGAAGCATCCTTGTCCGAGAAGCTTTTTCAAAAACTACAAGCTGACTGGGATGGGTTCTGGAGTTTCTTGATGAGTATATGGGGCGATATAAAATCGCTCTACGAGCTGGTTGCGCACCCTCTAGAAAATTATAATAAGCTCAAGGAATATTTCACCGAAGAGCAAATCAAAAAAATCTATAATTCATCGAAAGAGTCACTTCGAACCGCATTCTTGATTGCATGCGATGAACCACTTCTGTGGGTTTATGTTTATGCAGTTTGGTCTTGGGTCACTATGCTGCCACCACAAACGCGCGCTGAGGTTGTCGCAAGACTCAAGACTGAAATCGTTTACATCATCCTTGGGATTATCTTCACCGCCGGTCTTGGCATTGCATTACGTGCTAGTGCAAAAGCGGTCAAGTCTACTTTGCAGGCTCGAAAAGCTTTCGAATTGGTGGAGAAGGTCACGGCCAAGCTGATTGAGATCAGTCGAATTCGCTTCAAGCCACACGCTGAAGCAGCCGCCCCGGTGAGGTTTTCTGGTGCAGGAGTAACGAACGCCAGCAAAAAAGCAGCGGCGGAAATCTCCCCTCACACGCCGGCACAATCGGTCGTTCCCCCAAAACATCCTACGCCGGCGGCAGGTGCCAAGGTTGAACCAGACTCCCAGGTTCACGCGCGGAGCAAAACTCAGAACGAAACCCAGCTGCAGCAAATAGAGCCGGTTCAGAACGCTCCGCAACAACCGAAGAACCCAGCAGACAAACCCAGCGACTGTGTAGCAGCAACGTGCAAGAACGGTGATCCGGTGTCTATGGTAACCGGAGAAGAATTGCTGACGCTTACCGATGGTACGCTGGATGGACTGCTGCCCTTGGAATGGACGCGTCTATATCGCAGCAGTGCAGTTGAAATAGACAGTCGTCTGGGTCATGGGTGGAGTCATTCGCTCTCCCACAGCTTACAGCTCGATGATGAGGGCGTGCTGTGGATTGACAATGAAAATCGCAAAACGCGCTTCCCGATACCAACCGAACAACGTCCGGCCATTACCAACAGTCTGGCTCAGGCGGCAATTTTCCTGGGCGATGCGCCTGGAGAGCTGATCCTCAGTCAAGCTGGATCAACAGTACGCTTCTACCACTTCCGTGCCGGGCGCCTGACAGCTATCAGCGACACCTACGACAACCGGTTGCATATCAGCTACGACCTCGTTGATCGTATTCAGCGCATCGATAACGGGGCTGGTCGCTCACTGTTTCTGCGTTACGACGACAAGCACATCGTCGCAGTCGATTACCAGCAACAGCGTTCTGAATACAACGAGCGTGGTGAACGCCAGGATCCCTGGGTGACCCTTCAGACACTCGTCAGCTACCGCTACAACGCGCAGAACCAATTGGCCTCCTCGACCAATGCCGCCGGCGAAAGCGAGCACTACCGTTATAACGACCAGCACGTCATTCTTGAGCGTCGACTAGCGGGTGGCGCCAGTTTCTTTTGGGAATGGGAGTACGAAGGTAAGCACTCGCGTTGTATCCGTCATTGGACGAACTACTCGTCACGAGAAACACGATACGAGTGGGACGATAATGGGTCGGTCACCGTATACAACCCCGATGGTAGCGAACAGATCTATGTGCATGACGAAAATGCACGCCTGGTCAGCGAAACCGCAGCGGACGGTGGTGAAACACAGAAAGCCTATGACAAAGAAGGAAGACTGGTTGCTGTCAAGGATCCGTTGGGCGCAGTCACTGAGTACCAGTACAGTAAAGCCGGCCGCCTAATTGCGGTAATTCCTCAAGAAGACGAGCCTACACGGTACAACTACTTCAATGGCCAGCTCGTTGACGTTCAATGTGGTAAAGCCCGTTGGCAGTACATCCGTAACCGTCAAGGCGACATCACCCAGCAAATCGACCCTGAGGGTAACGAAACCCACTACAGCTACGACCGCCATGGCCGCCTGCTGGAAATTCGTCACCCCGATGGCAGCCGTCATCAACTGGGCTGGAACAATCTCGGTCAATTGCTGGAAGAGCGTCTGCCCGACGGAGGCCAACGTAAGTACCGCTATGATGCGCTAGGTCGACAGATCACCCGACAGGACGAATTCGGTGCGATTACTCAGTACCAGTGGGACGCCGCCAACCGTCTAACCCAGGTCACCCTACCGGGCGGGACGAGCCGTGCTTATGCTTACAACGCTTATGGCCGCGTCACCGCCGAACGTGACGAGCTAGGTCGTATTACCCGCTACGAATACGCCGACAACCTGCATCTGGTCAGCCGCCGCATCAACCCGGATGGCAGCCAGTTACGCTATCGCTACGACAACGCGGGCCTGCTGCTCACTGAAATCGAAAACGAACGCGGCGAGCATTACAAACTCGACTACTACTCGAACGGCCTGATCCAGCAGGAAACCGGTTTCGACGGCCGTCGTACCTCGTACGAATATGACCTCAACGGCCAGCTGCTGAAGAAAACCGAATTCGGCGATGACGGCAGTGAACTGGTTACCGAGTATCAGCGTGACGCTGCCGGACGACTGCTGGTGAAAACCCTCGCCGATGGCGAAGAGATTCACTACAGCTACGACGCTCTGGGCCGTCTGGTGAATGTCGACGACGGCCACTGGCCGCTTGCCTACGAATATGACGTGCAGGATCGCCTGATCACCGAGCATCAGGGCTGGGGCACCACGCGCTACGAATACGACAGCGTCGGACAACTGAGTCACTGCCGCCTCCCCGACGGCAGCACACTCGACTACCGCCATTTGTCCGGCGGACGTCTGAGCAGTATCGACCTCAACGGCTCACGCCTGACCAGCCACCAGTTCAGCGCCGGTCGCGAACAGCAGCGCCAGCAGGGCCTTTTGCTCAGCCAATATCAGTACGACGAACAAGGCCGCCTGCAAGCGCACAGCGTCAGCCAACGCGAGAAAAACCTGTTCCAGCGTCGCTACAACTACGACGCCAACGGTAACCTCGCCGGCATCGACGACAGCCGCAAGGGCAACCGCAGCTTCCACTACGACCCGCTGGACCGCTTGACCAGCGTACGTGGCGCGACACCGGAAACCTTCGCCCACGACCCGGCCGGTAACCTGCTCGGCCAGAACAACGAAGGCACCGCCAACCTCGCCAACGTCAAAGGCAACCGCCTGATGATGCAAGGCGACCGCCATTACGATTACGACGCTTATGGCAACCTGATCCGCGAACGCCGTGGCACCGGACAGAAACTCGTCACCGAATACCGCTACGACTGTCAGCACCGCTTGATTGGCGCCAGCCTGCCAGGCGGCAGCACCGCGTCCTACAAATACGATGCTTTCGGTCGCCGCATCGAGAAAACCGTCGATGGCCACACCACCGAATTCTTGTGGCAAGGCGAACGCCTGATCGCTGAAAGCGCGGACAATCGTTATCGCACCTACATCTACGAACCCGGCAGCTTCCGCCCGCTGGCCATGCTCGACGGCGAAGGCCCGCGCAAGGCGACCCCGTTCTATTACCAGCTCGATCATCTGGGCACGCCGCAGGAACTCACCGACTACAGTGGCGAGATCATGTGGTCCGCGAAGTACCGCGCCTACGGCAACCTCGCTGCGCTCGACGTCAGTGAAATCGACAACCCGTTGCGATTCCAGGGTCAGTATTTCGATGCGGAGACAGGCCTACACTACAACCGCCATCGCTACTACAATCCGGGGACTGGACGGTTCTTGACGCCGGATCCGATTAAGCTTGCGGGTGGGTTGAATAACTACCAGTACGTGCCTAACCCCACGGGGTGGGTGGATCCATTGGGGCTAAACAACTGCCCTCCTCCCGAAGTAGATGGGCAAGAGTCCCTGTTAAAGCCCCCTGAAACTGCCGCTAAGGTTGATGAGGGTGCACCGAAGGCTCCGGGACCTGAACATGGTAAAAATCCTAAGTTTTTCAAGACTGAAACCACATGGAAAGCAAGCGGAAAAGGTACAGGTAATGAATATAAAGTCTTCCAGCAGGACATTGACTGGAGTCTAGAACACAAAGGCGTGTCTAATTTGGATAGAGCAAAAGATGGTGGGGCACCTTACATTATGAAGGACGGGGTTCCTCAGCAGCTTCAGTTACACCACTCAAGGCAAAATGGAAAGGGCCCGCTTTTTGAGTTGAGTCGAAAAACTCACCTGACCACTTTGAAGGGAAGAGGACGAGAAGCGGTGCATCCTTATGGGCACAGCCAACACCCAGAGCAACCTGTAGACAGGGAACTTTTCAAGAAAGAAGTTCCACAATACTGGAAAGACCGAGCAGCCGAGGCTTCGAAATGATCCCTAATGAATTAGTTAAACTCATTGAGAAACAACCCGGTGATATTCATCGGAAAGATAAAAATTCCGTCTTAAAAGAGCTGGCAGCGCTAGGAATCGACCCCAGCAGTGAACTGGCCGAGTTTTTTTTAAACTACACCATAACTTTTTTCAAAAGCAGCTCTTCAGATGAGGAACTATGCGACATCGCCGATCCCAGTAACGAAATAGAAGTCGGCACAGATTTTATTCAGGAGGTGTGGGAGCTTCCAGAAAATTTAATTTGTCTTACAAATGTTCAGGGCGAGGGATGCTACTTGTACGACAAAAATAGTGGCGAGGTTTTAGATTTTAGCTTGGCTAAGCGAGATGAGTTCTTGGCTGGCACAGTGCAGATAAAATGGAGCGGTTTTTTTGAGTTCCTGACCTGGTATCTATCGTAACGCAGACAGGTTGTTTGTGAATTGTAGTGACCTAATAAAATCAGACACCCATTTAGGCGAGAATGTTCGTCAGATAGAGGTGTCTGATGACCAAATAACTCGTTTTTTTAGTGCGCATTGAGAAAGACTTGCTCACCGACCACCATTATCGTTTAGCACTCAAGCAACTAATCGAGAAGCACCTCCGAGGAAGAGTTTCCGATTATGAGCGCCTGATCGAAATCGTTCAGAATACTTCCCGGCAAGTCCCAATCAGAGGTGTACTCGAAGACTTTCGACGCTACAGTAGCATCCAACTCACGCAACAGGAACTTCAGTTGATTGATGACCTTTTATTCATGTATGGCTGAGCGGCCTTTAGGCTAAGCCGCGGTCTCCAAGCACACCAAATAAAAGTAATGGTGATCGTGTATATCGTGAGTTTCATAATGATACGAAATTCTGCTTATGTCTGTACGCGATGACTCGGCCCTGTGACTCGACGAGTAAGGTTCGAGACACCACTCTCGCGCCTGACGTCCTTAGTGATATCCGGCCGTCAGATTTTTCCTCGATCAAATTGACCCAAAGCCGCCCAAGCCTTTAACTGTACATTCGTACAGTATCGGAAGTCGTGCGTCATGAGCTTTTCAATCCTAGGCCCTATTGCTGTGGGTGGTCGGAAACTGCCCCTTTGCCTCTCCAGTGTACCTGCCGGGTTTCCCTCCCCTGCAGCAGACCACATCGAGGCCCACATCTCACTGGATGAGGTTCTGAACATCCGAGCGCCTCATGTCTACCTCGTTTCTATAACAGGCGAGAGCATGCAGGGTGCTGGCATTTTCGATGGAGATCTTGCGGTAGTTGATCGTTCGCTGGATCCCGTCCACGGACATATCGTGGTCGCTCTGCTCAACAATGACCCCGTCTGCAAGCGCCTGTGCCTGCGCGGTAAGGATGTCATTCTGCTGTCCGAGAACCCCAAATACCCACCACGCTATGTACTCGAGGGAGATGACTTGGCCATTTGGGGAGTCATTACCGGCAGCGTACGTAGCCATGTTTAAAAACCTGCCCGTGTTCGCCCTCATCGATTGCAACAGCTTCTATGCCAGTTGCGAGCGAGTATTCCGTCCCGATTTGGCCAGGGTTCCAATCGTCGTGCTGTCGAACAACGATGGCTGTGTAATCGCTCGCTCAGCAGACGCCAAGCCCTGGATCAAAATGGGCGAGCCGTATTTCCAGATCAAGCACAAGCTCCGCCAACGCGGCATTGTCCCCTTCTCATCCAACTACGCGCTCTATGGTGATATGAGTGAACGAGTGATGTCCGTCATTGAGTCTCTTGTGCCGGCAGTTGAGGTCTACAGCATTGATGAGGCGTTCGCCGATCTTTCAGGCATCGGAGATCTCGACTCGCTCGGTCGCCAGATACGTAGCCAGGTACTGCGTTGCACGGGTATTCCTGTCGGTGTGGGAATCGCCCACACCAAAACCTTGGCTAAATTGGCAAACCACACCGCCAAACGCTTGCAAGCTCAGACTGGTGGCGTCGTTAACATCTGCGACCCACACAAGCGTGACTGGGTACTGCGTAACACCGATGCTTCAGAGGTTTGGGGAGTCGGTCGGCGAATGAGATCGCATCTGGACAGCATGGGCATCAAAACAGCAATGGACCTGGCCAAGACCGATGCCTGGACACTACGTAAAAACTTCAGCGTGGTCATTGAGAAAACAGCGCGAGAACTGGCTGGTACACCCTGCCTCGAGCTCGATGAGCCAAATCAGCCCAAACAAGAGATTTGCTGCAGCCGGATGTTTGGTCAGCGTCTCAAAGATCTGGCCCCAATCAGAGAAGCGGTGGCCACCTACGTGCAGCGAGCAGCAGAAAAACTCAGGGCGCAGCAGTCGTTTTGTAAAAAGATCAGAGTCAGTATTCGTACTGGCATGTTTAATCCTGAGGAAGCCAAGTACTCCAATGGCGCGGTGATTGATCTGCCATATCCGACTGACGACGTAAGACTGCTGACAAAAGCGGCGGTGCGTGCACTTGAACACCTATTCAGAACAGGATTCAACTACAGCAAGGCAGAGGTTCTGCTCATGAACCTTTGTCAGCGTGGCGAGTACACAGATGACTTGTTTGCTGCCTCACAACCTTCAGAGGCCACCAAGGTCATGGCGGTGCTTGATCAAATCAATCAGCGATGGGGTCAGGGCACATTGCGCTCGGCGAGTGTTCCTGCTCATCCCTCATGGGCAATGCGCCGCGAAATGATGAGCCAAAGCTATACGACGAGACTTGATCAACTCTGGAAGATTTCTTGTTGTTAGCAACTAACAGCGCTCATGACCTCCTGTACAGCGCTGTATACGCCTTTGCTTTGCTCAGTCCAATGAGGAACGACGTCTACTCTGTCTGGTTGAGCAAGCCGCCAACGCCGAGATAGTGCGACGCGATGGATTCCAGACCGTCAGGCACCAAGCTCGCTGAGGCCGATGGTCAGCGCAAAAAAAATCTGTCCATGCCGACGCTCCAGCACTCTCCCCGCAGCGTTCCATCAAAGGTTGTGTTGGTTTATCAACCCAACTCAACACCACGATATTGCTCTGATCCACTAGGCCCATCGTGTCGATCCATTCAGCGAAGAGAGCCCGTCCCAGTTGGGCTCGATCGGCAAAGTTTGGGAAGCAAAGCGATCGGATAAAATCGTCATACAGTGTTGGGAACTGGATGTCGTCAGTGTCCGTGCGCAACAGATTGATGATCTGGAGACGGCCCAACACCACCCCTACCGCTTCATCAAGATTCCAGCGCATCGTCGGTTCAGGGTAGTTCGCAACAGGCAGCCCTCGGATAACCTTCTGATGCCATTCCCGTTGGCTCAACATGATTTGCTCATAGAGCGCAGCCAAAGCGCATCGATGCGTCCCCTCATCAGGCGAGGTGTCTCGATCAAGTGCGATTGTCACAAATTCAAATACGTTGCCCAGATCATCCAGGCGCTTGCGTAGAAGCTCGGTTTTACTCGACGCCATCCCCGTTAACGTTGACAAGTGATCCCTCACTTCCAGCCTTCCTGTTCGTGTCGATTAGAGCTGCCAGGCGACCGGCACATTCTCAAATGTAGGGATGCACCCTATCAAAGGCACGACGGAAAAAATGTAGGAGGATTCAGCAAGCGCGGGAGGATCGGTAACGTATTGGTCAACACTATTAGGCGCAGAATTGAATTTCTCTTCCACGAACGCCAACGGCACGAAACTGTTGTACTGACGTTGTCTTACCCATTTTATCACTGCATGAGGTATCTACTGATGTCCTGCTCGGTTGGCGTCGTCACTCAATGAGTCAGCGGCACGATCGACTGTAATTCCTCTTATCGGGAAATCTTCGGCGCTGGAGCAATACGTTGTTGTGGGCGGAACACGGCTTGAGCGTTTGAGGGGCTGGACTCATTTGCAATTAGCTTGTGCTATTGAAAAGGTGGTTTTGAGTCGTCACTCGTTCGAAATTGAAGAGGTCACGTCGAAGACTCTGGCTCTATTCGCAGAAGTGCATGCGGGTGGCTTTCATACCAAGCCGGAGCATCGTCTTCTGAATCAGGCTTCCTTTGCAGGCCTGGTGCCTGACGGACGTCTGAAAATCTACGTATTGAAAGCGGGAGGGATGGTGGTAGCAGGGGCTTCGATGTACCTGGCCAGCAACGGCGTTGCCTACCTTGGAACGGCGGTGACACGAAAGGATGCCCGGGGCCACGGCTACCACCGAGCACTGATCTTTCACCGAATAGAGCAAGCAAAAGCATGGCTGTCATTGGGTCGCCGCGACCGCGCTGGCCAGCTCCCAGAGCCGCAGAAATCTGGAACGTGCCGGGTTAACGGCATCCCATGCCCAAGCACTCTACCGCCTGATAGACATGTGAAATATACGGCTGAGAGTGACCGTCCGCTTCTGGCCGATAGCTGGCGATAGCATTTGACTCAAGCCAGGATATCGCCATGGCCGAGATTAAAGCGTATCCAAAGTGTGATTTAGTGCAGATGACGGTTCAGTTCCAGGATCCGGGCTATGGCAGTGGAGACGTGATGGATGTCTCCACTCTACTAAGAAGCTCAGGCGCTTGGTTTGAGTACGACTTTTGTCCAGCCTTTGTCACGGTCGTCAAAGTGTTTATAGGCCTCCGGACCTTCGGCAAGTGTCAGACGATGAGAGATAATCCGGGCGGGATTGGCGCGGCCGTGGTGAATGAGTTCGGCCAATCGACGGTTGTAGGCTTTGACGTTGGCCTGACCGGTTTTGATCTGCTGGCCCTTGAACCAGAACGCGCCGAAGTCAAAAGCCATCTTGCCTTGCTTGGCGAGTTCGTTTTCAGCCCCCGGATCTTGCGGTACGAATACGCCGACCACACCGATTCCGCCGGTGGCCTTGGTGGAAGCAACCAGATTGTTCATGGTCAGGTGATTGGCTTCATGGCCATGTCGGTCGCAACACTGATAGCCAACGCATTCACAGCCACGATCCGTGCCTTTGCCATGGGTCAGATTCAAAATCTGATCCACAGCCTCTTTCTCCACCGAGTTGATTGGCGTCGCTCCGATCTGGGCGGCGAGTTTCAACCGGTCAGGGTGATTGTCGACGACAAAGACTTGCGACGCGCCTTTGATCATCGCTGAGTGAGCAGCCATCAAACCGACCGGGCCGGCACCATAAATGGCGATACTTTCACCCGGCAGCAGGCCAGCCAGCTCAGTGGCATGCCAGCCGGTGGGGAAAATGTCGGACAGCATCACGTAATCGTCTTCCCGCTCCTGGGCATCTTCGGGTAGTACCAGGCAGTTGAAATCCGCATAAGGCACACGAAGCAGCTCTGCCTGCCCTCCTTGATACGGCCCCATATCGGCAAAACCGTAGGCAGCACCTGCACTACCGGGGTTGGCCGTGAGACAGAAACCGGTCAGGCCCCTCTCGCAGTTCTCACAGAAGCCGCACCCGATGTTGAAGGGAAGGCAGACTCGATCCCCCACTTTTACCCGCTCCACGGCTGCACCCACCTCAATGACTTCACCCAGATTCTCGTGTCCGAAAACCCGACCGGTTTCCATTGAGGTCCGCCCTTCGTACATGTGCAGATCTGAACCGCAGATATTGGTCGTCGTGATCCGAACCAGGACATCGGTCGGCTTTTCAATTTTCGCGTCGGCAACGTTTTGCACACTGACGTCACGCGGGCCGTTATAGACAATGGCTTTCATGTTGTTCTCCCGTTGGCGAACGAAGTGAAATTTCGTCTGCTCAGTCTTATCTGTCAGAGACAGGCAACGAGATGTTCAAACATTTGAAAGGCTGAAGTGACGAGTGGTGATATGCAGAGTTTTTTTTCGGAAAGTCTGAACTATTTGCCGTCAAGCAGACCTGACAACGCCAGCGCATCTGCGAGTGCCGCACCGCTTGCGGTGTTATCAAAGATGCACCAAAGGCTTTCGGCTTGAACCGCCTGCAGTTGGGTTGCAAGCGTTTCCAGGTAATCCGGACCGTAGGGACTGTGGTAAATCCTTGGGGAGCCGTGCAGGCGCCAATACTTTACGACGGATGCTCCTTGGGGGGTTCTGTCGGTGCTGATTCGCGAGGGATCCACCGCCGCTTGTGTGATCTCATATATCGTTAACAACTGCTTGGCGTTCACCCACGACTCGTGGCGTGGCTCCAATACGACGGGCTGGGTGCACCTCTCCCTCAGTATGCTGAAAAATTGCTCTGTGACAGTTTTCTCATAGACCAGCGACGGGGGAAGTTGAACCAGCAGACATCGTAGACGTTCGCCCAATCCGGAGCACTGCTCCATGAAAATCTCCAGTTCGGCTTCACATCCGACCAAGCGTAAATCATGGGTGATGCGTTTCGGTATTTTCACACTGAAACGAAAATCCTGAGGTACGGACTGCGCCCAGCGCTCGTACGTCGTTCTACGATGTGGGCGGTAAAAAGAGCTGTTGAGTTCAACGCCTGTCAACCTGAGGGCGTAGCGTTGCAGGTGCGTGCCTTGGGCAGGAAACTGCGCAGCGAAATCACGCCCTATGCTCCATCCCGCGCAACCGATGTAAATGCGCGGATGACTCAAAACAGTACCCTGCCCGCTTCGCGCATGAAGATCTCGACAGTCTTTGGTCCGACTCCATCAAAGGCAGACAGGCGTTTTTCGAACTCGCGACGCTCGGGATTCGCCTTCAGCATGTTCAATACCTTGCCTGCGTACTCATCGCTGAGTTTTCCGGCAAGTTCCAACAGGCGCGATGCCGTTGATTCGTCGTATCTCACGTAGTGAGCTTCGCCGAGCATTCGTACCAGTTCTCGGTGCGAACGATGAGCAAGTTTGCGTGGCGTATCGCAACCATGTCGCTCAACGATGACGCGGTAAGCCTCCGCCGCGATCCCGGCCTGGATACGTTTTCCCATCAGGAAACTGGCGATCAGCCACTTGAACAGCCCCTGCTCGTTGGCTGTCGAAAGATCAATCTGCAGATCCTGTGCACTGATCAATTTGGGCATGAGGCTGCTCCTGACTGAACTCACTTTTTGCGTGGAAGCACAGCCCCCAACACCTGTTTGGCGGTTTGCACGACAATCCCCGCTTCGTCCGGATCCCCCTTGAGCAACGTGGTGCCGAACTTCTTCGCTTGCTCAAGCTTGATGTGCGGTGGAAGCGGTGGAACGTTGGGGTCGGTCTTGAACTCGATCAGCACGGGAACATCCGAAGCCAGCGCCTGCTCCCACGCAGCGGCTACGTCCTCTTCGCGATCGACGAAGATGCCTTTCAAACCAATGGAAATGGCGAACAGGTGATAGGGAACATCGGGAATGCTTTGCGACGCTTCGAACTTCGGATCCCCCTCCATGACGCGTTGTTCCCAAGTCACCTGATTGAGGTCTTCATTGTTGAAGACGGCGCAGATCCATTTGGGACTTGCCCATTGCCGCCAATATTTGGCCACGGTGATCAGCTCAGCCATGTTGTTCATCTGCATCGCGCCATCCCCCACCAGAGCGATGACCGGACGCTCCGGGAACGCGAATTTGGCCGCAATCGCATAAGGCACGGCAGCGCCCATCGAAGCCAGACCGCCGGACAAGGAACACTTCATGCCGCGCCGCACTTTCAGATCACGGGCATACCAGTTGGCGCAAGAGCCGGAATCGCTGGTGATGATCGAAAGCTCCGGCAGGCGTGGTGACAGTTCGAACACCACCCGTTGCGGATTGACGGGATCGGCCTTGGCCATGGCGCGTTTTTCCAGGGTTTTCTCCCAGGAAGCGCGCCAGCCTTCGACCTTTTTGCGCCATTTACGTGAGGTTTTGTGTTCGAGTAACGGCAACAATGCGGCGAGGGTATCCCCGGCGTCGCCCACCAGATTGACTTCCATGGGGTAGCGCAGGCTGAGCATGTCGGGTTGCAAATCGATCTGCACCCCGCGTGCCTGGCCTTCCTTTGGCAGAAACTCAGAATATGGAAAACCCGAGCCGATCATCAGCAAGGTGTCGCATTCAGTCATCAGCTTGTAGCTGGGTTCGGTGCCCAACAAACCGATGCTGCCCGTGACCCACGGCAATTCGTCCGGCAGTACCGCTTTACCGAGAAGCGCCTTGGCGACACCGGCACCGAGTTTTTCCGCCACGGCGATGATCTGGTCGGTTACCTGCAACGCACCGGCGCCCACCAGAATCGCCACCTTCTCGCCAGCGTTCAGCACCTCGGCGGCGCGTTGCAGATCCACGTCATAGGGCACGACTTTCGGTTTTGTATAACCCACTCCGGAATGCACGGTGCCATGGGTTCGTCCCGGGGGTTCATATTCGATATCCTGCAAATCATTAGGCAGAATGATCGCGGTCACGCGTCGCTCACCGATTGCGGTGCGTACCGCCCTGTCGATCAAGTGGCGAACCTGTGCCGGGGCTGACGCCTGTTGCACGAAGGCACCGGCCACATCCTTGAACATCGACAGCAGGTCGAGCTCCTGCTGATAGTGTCCGCCGAGTGCCGCGCGCGCCTGTTGCCCCGCGATGGCCAGCACGGGTACGTGATCCATGCGCGCGTCGTAGAGCCCCGTGATCAGGTGCGAGGCACCGGGACCCGAGGTGGCGATGCACACCCCCAGCTCACCGGTGAACTTGGCATGCGCCGAGGCCATGAACGCGGCCATCTCTTCGTGCCGCGCCTGAATGAATTCGATCTTGCCCCGGGCCCGGCTCAGTGCACCGAAAACGCCATTGATGCCATCGCCCGGATAACCAAAAATCCGTGTCACGCCCCACTCGCTCAGTCGCTCGACCAGAAAATCTCCTACGGTCATCGTCATGTCGTTTCCGCCTTCATCCAGTGCATGTAAAGGACTGGACAGTCCGGCGGACGGCGAAGTTCGTGTGGATGTCGAGCCCATGTGACGCATGGGCTGATTGCAAGGCTGGCAAAGGGTGAATCTTGCAGAGTGCAATCCGGCTTACAGGTTGATCGAGCGTCATCTCGCTGATTTGAACGACATTTTTATCCGCGATGGAAATGGCACGCGAAATGCGACTACACCTGAGCACATAACAATGATTCAGCCGCAATCCTTTAATCGGAGACAGCCAAAATGAACGCCATTGATCTTCTGAAAGCTGACCATGAAAAAGTGAAAGGCATCCTGGGCCAGTTGAGCGACTCCACCGAACGCGCCACCAAAAAACGGGTAGAGCTTCTGGACAAGCTGGAGATGGAAATCACCATCCATACCCGCCTTGAAGAGGAAATCCTCTACCCGGCCTTCAAGGCAGCAGGCAGCAAGGAACAGGACGTGATGTATTACGAGGCCAAGGAAGAACATCGCACCGTGGATTCACTCGTATTGCCCGACCTCAAGGAAACCGATCCCGGCACCCCGGAGTTCGCGGGCCGGGTAAAAGTCGTCAAGGAGCTGCTGGAACACCACATCGAGGAGGAGGAAAAAGAGATGTTTCCTCAAGCCAGGAAGCTGCTCGGCAAAGCCCGGCTCGATGAACTTGGCGAGCAGATGGAAGCCATGAAAAGCGCCTGTAAAAAGGAATGGTCCGCCAGCCATATGGCGGCATGACCTGCCACAGGGCCTGATTGACGATCAGGCCCTTTTTCGGGAGAGCAGTCATGACCCGAGATGAAACCAATTTGGTGCACGCCTTGTTGCTACCGCGAAATGGCTGGGTGCCGAACAATCCGCGTCTGCCCGTGTTGGTGTATTCCGGTGTCATTGCCATCCAGGGTGAAGATCCAGCGTCGGCATTCGAGAAAACCTTTGCCGACAACGGTTGGCCGCCACAGTGGCGTTCCACTGTCTTTGACTATCACCATTACCATACCCAAGGCCATGAGGTGCTTGGCATCGCCCGCGGCGAGGCATGCTTGATGATTGGCGGCCCGGACGGGCGGATACTCATGGTCAGCGCGGGCGATGTCCTGTTGTTGCCGGCAGGCACCGGTCATTGCAGCCTGAATGCCAGCGACGATTTTCTGGTGGTCGGCGCCTACCCGCCTGGCCAACATCCGGACATTCGCCGCGAGTCGCCGAGCGAAGCTCAGCTGCAGCAGATCGAAACACTGCCATTCCCTGCCACCGACCCTGTTCAGGGCCGCTCTGGAGCGTTGACCGAGCATTGGACGAGTCAATCTTCGGCGGGATGAATCTTGCCGCTGAACACCCGAAAACTGTAGGTGTTGTAAAACAGCGTCACCGGAATCAGCACCGCGAACCCCGTCAGCATGAACACCTGACTGACCGGGCTCGACGCAGCAACCTGCAAGGTCAATTGCGGCGGAATGATCAGCGGAAACAGGGCGACGAGCATCAAGGTGAATGCCAGGACGAAAATGCCCAGGGTAGCGAAAAGCGGCAGATAGTCGCGTCGTGTTGCGAAGGCCGCCCGGAATCCGGCCAGCAACAGCGTCAGGACCACCATCGCCGGCAGCCATACCAGAGGATTTCCCAGGCGTTGTGCATAGTGCGCGTGAAGGGTCGATGTCCAGACAACCAGAACGATCAGCAAGACCACGGTCAGCATGGCCAACCACTTTGCCTGCCGCCGCGCGCGGATTTGAAGTTCGCCTTCGCATCGCCAATACAGCCAGCCTGCGCCCAGCCATGTGTAGCCGATCACCAGCACCGCGCCGCAAAACAACGGGAACAGGGCCAGCCATTCCCAACCGCCACCGCTGTATTGGCCGTTCTGTTCGGGCACACCTTGTACCAGCGTGCCCAGCACGATCCCCTGACAGCCGCCAGCCACAACCGAGCCGAGCATCAATAAACCATCCACCCCGCGCTTGATGCGGTAATCGGGCGCATGATCGCGAAACTCCAGCGCCATCGCCCGGACAATCAACGCCAGAAACATCAGAATGAACGGCAGGTACAGTGCCGGCAGCAGAATGGCGTAGGCCCTGGGGAACATGGCGAGCAAGCCACCGCCGCCGAGCACCAGCCAGGTTTCGTTGGCGTCCCAGATCGGCAGGATACTCACGGCCATGGCCCGGCGGTGCTGACGGCTGTGAGTCACGCCCATCAAGATGCCCGTGCCCAGATCCGTGCCGTCCAGCAGCACATAGTTCAGCACGGAGAACCCGACTGCTGCCGCGCAGAGTAGTGTCAGCCAGTCAGTACCGAACATGCGCTTCTAGCCTCATCATTTGCCGGTTTCCCGAGCGAGAACAGGTTGCGGCCCTTCTTCGTGCTCGCGGGGCGGCTGGCGCAACAGGCGCAGCAGCACCCACAGGCCGATCCCGAATGTCGCCAGATAGAACAGCAAAATGGTCCACGTGGCGCTGACGACATGCGCCCGTGACACGGACGAAAGGCTGTCGGTCGTGCGCAGCAGACCATAGACGGTGAACGGCTGACGCCCCACTTCGGTGACCACCCAGCCGCAGAGCATCGCCAGCATTCCCGCCGGCGCCATCCAGACACTGACTCGAAGCATCCAGCCCGCCGCGTACAAGCGACCGCGCCAACGCAGTACCAGGCTGATAACGCCCTGCCCCAGCATCAACAGGCCCAGACCGACCATCGCCCGAAAGGCAAAAAACACGGCCGGCACCGGCGGGATGTCCTGCGCCGGAAATTCATCGAGCGCCGGGATCGTGCTGCTCAAGTCGTGGCGCAAATACAAGGACGCAATGCGCGGGATCGCCACCTCCCAATGATTGCGCCGCTGGTCCATGTCAGGGATTGCGAACAGACGCAAAGGCTCGCCCGCGCCCTCGGGTGGACGCGTCCATGTACCTTCGATGGCGGCGACCTTTTGCGGCTGGTACTCGAGGCTGTGCTCGCCATGCAGATCACCGACCACAATCTGCACCGGGATCAGCACTGCAAGTGCCCAGAGCGCCATGGAATAGGTCAGCCGGGCCCTTGGATTCTCGGGTGCATGCAGTAACTGCCAGGCGCTGGCCCCGGCCAGCAGCGTGGCCGTACCCAGCAGCGTGGCCAGGGTCATGTGCACGAACCGGTATGGAAAGGATGGATTGAAGATGATCGCCCACCAGTCCCGGGCGATGAACCGACCATCGGCGGCTATCGAATAACCGGCGGGTGTCTGCATCCACGAATTGGCCGACAGAATCCAGAACGCACTAATCAGCGAGCCCGCCGCAACGGCACAGGCGGCGAAAAAATGCAGACGCGGGCCGACCTTGTTCAAGCCGAACAGCATGATTCCGAGAAAACCGGCCTCGAGGAAAAAAGCCGCCAGCACCTCGTAGAACATCAAGGGGCCGAGGATATCGCCCGCCTGCGTCGACAATCGCGACCAGTTGAGCCCGAACTGGTACTCCAGAATCAGCCCCGACGCCGTGCCCACCGCCACATTGAGCGCGAAGATTTTCAGCCAGTAGCGGTAGACATCCAGATAGACAGCCCTGCCGCTGCGTAACCACAGGGCCTCGAGCACCATCAGGAAACTCGCCAGACCGATGGTCAGCGCCGCCAGGACGATATGGAAACTGATGGTGATCGCAAACTGCGCCCGCGCGACCATCAGGGCGCTATCAATCGCGTTCATGAAACTTGCCGAGGGTATGGGCTGAAATGAGCATAACGGCGTCCGCTGATGCATTTGCCGGTTGACCTGTTCAGCGGCCCGATGATTCCAATATCTCGACCTTATCCTGAAAAAGAGCTGCGGTTACTTGGTGAGATTAAGCATTAAACCGTGCATGACCTTTGTGCTGCCTGCATCAGGCAAGAGGAAGCGTCACAGTGAACATCGTACCCAGCTCTAAGGAAGACTCGACACCTATTTCTCCGCCGTGACCTTTCACGACTTCTGCGGCGATAAACAGTCCTAGCCCCAAGCCCGCTGACGGCCCGTTTTCGTTCTCGGCAAACGAAGAGTAACGCCCTTCTGGCGTGAACAGAAAAGGCATTGCGCTTGCGGGGATGGGATCACCAAAATTTTGCACCGTAAAATGCACTTCTCTTGCAGATTTTTTCAATGATGCTCGAATAGGCTGCTGACGGTCACCATGCTGAACAGCGTTGTTCACCAAGTTGGAAAATGCCTGTTCTATCCGCAGCGGATCGAATTGACCTACAACGGTGGCGGCGTCAGTCAGCGCTATTTCAGTATCGGGGAAGCGAGCGGCAACCTCAGCCAGGATGGATTGGCAAACGGCACTAAGGTCAATCTGCTGCTTGTTTACCGGAATTCCATTACCGAGGTTGGATCGCGCAAGATCCAGCAGGTCATCAACAATCTGATTGGCCCGACGCACGCTGACGCCAATTTGGGTCGACAAGTGCGAACGCCGATCGGTGTTTTCGCTGGACTGTTGAAGCAAATCCGCGGACATCATGATGGCACCCAGAGGGCTGCGCAAATCATGACCAAGTACGCCCAATACCATTTTTCGCGTGGTCTCGACGGCTCGACCATAGGAAGCAATGGACTCAACCAATGCCTGATCTATTGCTTCATTAAAACGGATCATGTCCTGCAGCTGATGACTTTCACCCGAAAACACTTCAGCCATCCACAGCCTTAGTACCGTTGAACGCAGCGCACGATATTCCGAAACCATCTGGTCAAGCGTGAAGCCGTCCATCAATCGCAGTACGGCATGAGTTTGCGCTGGTGTCTCTTCATCTTCTGGTGGCGCTCGGCCCTGCGATTTATCGATCTGCTCCTGCTCTGTCTGAAACTTACGCATGTCCGATGCAACGCGATGAAGTATCTGCTGAGCGTGATTTCTGAGGCCTTTCTGATCCGAAATTGGCACAGGAGTGACCACCGTCCGAGCGAAATGCTCCCACTCAACCAAGATCGACTCCATGTTCGAAAAAATGAACGTCGAAAGCCTCATGCCGTTCTCCCGCTGCTGAAAGGTCACGCTCGAAGGCGCATCTGCAAGCCTAGGACACTGAGGTTAATAGATAAAAATACGACTGGAGCGGATGTGTCTAAGCGTGATGAGCCACAATATCTAGCGGATAAAAGGAAGATTGTGGACGCTGAATATCTGGATGATCGCTTGTGGTCGAATGCGGCCGTTCACTTCATTTCGCTCTCCAATCTATCTCTCTCGTAGTCAAAAATGGTGCCAGCGTCTCGGATCAGCTGTCTCCACTCCCTGGCTGAAACGAGCCTTGCTTCTTCCATTTCATCAGCCATCTTCAGGAGCTCGTCATACTGTTCCTCAATCGACATTTGAGGCTCGGGATTCCTTGCCAGTTGCAGCCACTCCGTCAGTGCTTTTTTCTTTTTCTCGGCGAACATTTAGAGGTGACCTCTTGAGCTTGTATTTCCAGTTGACGGACGCACTTTCTCCACGTTCCCATTGAGCGACTAGCGGTTTCCTGAGGAGGGTTGCTGCTCGGTTGACCACTAGCTTGACCGCTCCGTGGCGACCACAAGCGGCCAGCAGCGTGGCGAGTACCAAGGGGGATAGTGCCGCAGCGGCACGCACGGAACGAGAGAGAGTCACCGTCTGGTTCTCCTTGAAAGGGCGGGTAATTCGTTCGGGCGCTGCCCCGTCGATCAGTCAGCCGCTCAATGCCTCCGCGGAGCGCAACACGAACCAGCCCGGCGTGGCGCTGATTGCGCGCCACAGGCCATCGGGTATCGCACTGTCTGGGACTGCTCGCACATCCAGTTGCTGAGCGATCCGCTCGGCCTTGCCTTCACGGGCCAGAGTGACCCAGTCAGGATCGATGACCAGCCCTCGCCCAATCGCAACCATCGACAAGCCCAACGCCAGAGCACGCTCGGCCTGTGCCGGCGTAGTGATCTGACCGGCCGCAATCACGGGCAATCGACCTCCGATCTGTTCCAGGGCGCGTGTGATCGTCAGCGCCGAAGGCATTTCCTGCGCCTCGTTTTCCTGGCTGGCCGGTGTGGCGTTGAGCAGGTCGTAAAGGGACACATGCAAGTAGTCGATATCCGCCTGTGCCAGACGCTCCACCAGTGCCAACGCATCGTCGATGCGCAAGCCGCCCTCCTGGGCTTCCTCAAGCGAAATTCGATAACCGATGAGAAACGGGTGCGGTGCATGTTCACGGACCACCTGCTGCACCGCCTGAACCAGTGCCAGAGGGAAGCGCATGCGGTTCTCCAGCGAACCACCCCACTGGTCGTTGCGCTGGTTGGAGGCCGGGGACAAAAAGTTCTGGATCAGAAAACCATGAGCACCATGTAGCTCCACGCCGTCGAAACCCGCCTCGATGGCTCGTCGGGTGGCTTTGGCGAATGCCTCAATCGTTTCGAGTATCTGCACTTCAGACAGTGCGCGGGGCGTTGGAATACCGCTGTTGAACGGACCGGCAGGAGCCCTGACGGCGCTGGCACTGACAATCTCGCCAGAGGGTGTTTGCTCCACGATGGCTTTGCTGCCCGCATGAAAAATCTGCATTACGGCGGGCGCCCCCCCACCTTTTTTG
>NZ_QWFC01000057.1:0-23612 GCF_003576265.1 Pseudomonas sp. 91RF | reverse complement strand
GGAAGAGCGCGATGAATCAATTTGCGATTCTGTACGGAGATCGATTTATCAGGCCGACCTGGTAAAAGCACGACCTACCTGACGGCAGGCCGTTATCGGCCCGCACACAAAATATCTGACAGTCTCCCCTTCGGGCGCTTTTTTTCGACTGGCCATTCTATCAATAAGGTGAAGGTCCGAATCGGATTGAAAAAGGTAACTCTGCAAGCTCACTGGTTCACTGCGTCCCTAGCCATGCGCAGGATCAAACCATGCATCATCGCCGCTCCCTGAGTCTTCATCTCGTAGCGATTACCACAGCAGTAAGTCTTCCGGCTCCAACACTTGCTCTCGGTACCGCTGATATCGTGTCCTCAAGCCTAACTCCAGACTGCATTGCTTACAGCGTGGTAGGCGTCTGCTATTGGCTGCGCTGCACCAATTTCGGCTGCGACGTAGAGGAGTCCTCAAAAGTTCGCCACTACGTACCCGACGCAGTGGTGTCGAGCTACGCCAATACGGGAGAAAATCCCTGGTCCGAATTGCGAATGATGAGTCCGGCCAATTCGAAAGCACGGGGTGGTGGAGACGGCAGTGCTGGCATTGCAGCAGAAAATGATCTCGCCAAATTCAAAAACGCTGACGTGATCGGTCATCCCGGCGGAGCGATCTTCAGTCAGTTCGTCGGTCAGTCCGGCTACGGTTGCAAGGGTGCCGGGCAAATACTCATGCCCTACTTCCTCAGCACATTGGATACCTTGGCCTGGCGATACAATATTCCTGAAGCCGTATTTCCGGAAGCTCTGACGCCAGGTATGCGTGAGATCGGCAGTCGCTCTCAAGGCGATCTGTGGGGATCGATCTATCCTCGTGGTGGTTTCCTGCACGGTGTCGACGATCACAAATGCGCTGCAGTGGTTGCTCAGCGTGCCGCTGACATCGTGACACGCCGCGGACAATTACACGTTTACCAACCAGTGCTTGCCAACGCTCAGCCTGGCTATTGGCCCGCCGGCCCACTTAAAGAAAGCGAACCTCGCACCGGTAAGTGGCAAGAGCTGACACCCACGCAATCCAAAACCTGTACGACCTTCCCGAACAATGAACCTCACGTTCAATCACCACGTGGAGACTATGCCTGGGCGCTATGGCGTCCCTACACCTGCTGTGAGCGCAAAGGCCAAACCTTTCTGGGCAGCACTGATGTGAATGGAGCAGACCAATGAGGCCTTCACTTAGGTGCGCTACTCCGCTGCGGTACGTACTCCCGGGAATGCTGCTGACCACTCTGTTCCTGGTAAATACGCCAAGTGATGCAACGCAAACCCAAATCAACAAGGACGGCATCCATCACAGCGGAACAGTCATCGGTGATGACGTGCTTTACAGCATTGGCGGCGGCCGCGCCGTATCGATGGGCGGAGCAGCCAGCATGGACAGCATCAGTGTCGGAGCTGGTTGGGACAACAACCTGGTTTGTGGGGACATGAGCCTCAACACCACACTGCAAAACCAACTCAACGGAGCCACCCAAGGCTTCAAGTCGATCATGAGCAATGTGATTCAGAACGCTACGGGCGCGGTGGCCTCGCTCCCTGCCTTAATCATTCAACGCGCCGATCCGGGTCTCTACAATTTGCTCACCAATGGCATCCTCCAAGCTCGTCTCGATTTCGATCGATCCAAATCGACGTGCAAGGCGATTGCCGATCGAATGGCTGACATTGCCGGCGGCCAACTGGAGTGGGGGCAATTGGCAGAGGGCGTCGCACTCGCCAAAACCGTAGCAAGCAAAGACGCCGTCGCGGCCATCGAACAAGCTGAGACTCGTCGCGGTAATCAAGGGGTTCCCTGGGTCGGTGGGCGCTCAGCCGGCGGCTCAGGCCAAGCCCCCATCAGAGTTGTGTCCGACGTAACTCGATCGGGTTACAACCTGCTCAACGGCCGTGATGTCAGTGACCGATCTGCAATCCCCAAAAGCAGCTGTGGCAATCGCCTGAGTTGTCAGACGTGGTCCAGCCCACAGGAGGCTGAAGCTTGGGCAACAAGAGTCTTGGGGGAGCGTGAACACCAGACATGCGATCACTGCACCAAAACTCATTCCAAGCCAGGTGTAGGACTGACTCCACTCATTCAGGAAGAGTTTGAGACCAAACTACATGCCCTGGACGCGCTGATTAAAGGCAACAAACCTACGACAACTGAAAACCTGCTTGCGGCAAGCAGCCAATCGCTGACCATTACCCGTGGAGTCATCGAGGCGCTGCGTGATGAGCCGGATCAAGACCTACTGGCTCAACGACTGGCCTCAGAAGTCGCGCTGTCCGGCGTACTGGAGAAAGCACTGCTGTTGCAGCGCACGCTGCTGACCGGACGCAAGGAGCCGAACGTGGCGTCCAATGAACTGGCTCAGCAAGCGATCAGCACCGAAAGCAGCCTCCTGAATCAGGAAATCAACAGCCTAAAAACAGAACTCGAGTTGCGGCAAACACTTGCTGGCAACTCTCCCATAATGCTGATCCAACGCCAAGCCAACAGAGCCGCAGGATCGCGCGGCATCTTTCAGGGTGACCCGGTACGCAATCGACTGGATCTGATCCAGCAAGCCGTATCAGAGGGCCAGAAACGATGAGCCGCCCTCCTTTTACCCGAACCCTTTTTGCGCTTGTCCTCTTCTGGGGCGTAGTACTCAGCCTCGCCGTCATCATTCTCGGACTGATTGCCGTTGATGGTATGGACAATATCAAGGAATGGAATACCTGGATGCGCTCAAACCAAACCGCGCTCCTGGTGTGGCGACTGCCCCTATACGCACTCACCGTCTACGGCTGGTACCGGATGCGCTTGAGCCTCGCAAAACGTGGCTTCAGCCACTATCAAGATCGGCGGCTGCTGTACGCGGAAGTCGCTGCAATTGCCGTGCTCGCCCTTCTTGAATTGCTGACCTATCGAACGAACTGACGGGTAAGGACGACTTCATGACGCTCTACACGAACGACTACCTGGAGTACTACCTGACCCTCGTCGGCTGGATCGTGAATAACGGCATCTGGGAAATGCTGGTCGCCAGCGGAGTGTTCACTCTGCCGTTTCTGGTGATCATTGTTCAGGAATGGTTCAGAGCCCGAAGCGAGGGCGCCGATGAAGGCAACAAAGGCGTGCTGTCTTCACTCAGGATTGAGAACCGTGTTTGGGTGGCCATCGCGGTGATCATGTTCGCAGGCATACCGTTCATTGACGTTGACCTCAACACCATCGAGTTCAACACCACGCGTTCGACACAGTGCCAGGTCGATGTGGCTACCCCACAAGAAACCCGCTGGTCCAACACCTTCACGACGCTCAACAATCAAAGCGCAAAAGTCCCGGTGTGGTGGTTCTTCATGCACTCGCTATCCAAGGCCCTCACCGGCGGAGCAACGGCAGCTATCCCCTGCGGTACTGATCTGCGACAGATCCGTATCGACATCGATGCTGCCCGAATCGACGATCCAATACTGGCCCAAGAAGTCGCCGACTTCAGTCAGGACTGCTACGGCCCCGCCCGTGCAAAGCTCTTCATGAACCGCCCAGCGCTAAACGACAGCCAGTTGGATGACATCAACTGGATTGGCTCGAGCCATCTGCTCAACACCAGTGGTTATTATGATACCTATCATTCAAAGACGCCCCGCACCTCGTGGCCATTCAATCCAGTTCGAGATGCAGGCCTAACGAAAGTACCAGCCGGCGGTGGCTACCCAACGTGTAAGCAGTGGTGGACGGATAGCAGCTACGGCTTACGCACACGACTGCTGCGACAGGTCGACCCAAACCTGCTGTTTCGAATCACCAAGTGGGCACGTTTTCTGAACATGCATCAAGCCGAAGATGCGGTCGTCCGCTCAGTCGTCTCCCCGCGTCAGCAAACGCTGAACCAAGGCCAAGTCTACTCAAGCTACGCGGGTCAGATCGATATGTCCGCATCTAATATCGCTGCCCGCGCCACGTCAGACCTAGGCCTGACGATGGGGTCGCTTGCCTACTTTCCCGCCATGGACGTCGTGCGCCAAGCACTCCCTATGGTGCTGTCGTTCCTCAAAATGGCGCTGACCATCTGCATCCCACTCATTCTGGTTGTCGGTACCTACGACCTCAAAGCCCTCATGACCATCAGCTGCGTTCAGTTCGCGTTGTTCTTCGTCGACTTCTGGTTCCAGCTCGCCCGCTGGCTCGACAGCACCATCCTCGACGCCCTCTACGGCTGGCACTCTCCGCACAGCAACTTCAACGTACTGCTAGGCGCAAACAATTCGTTTGGAGACATGCTGCTGAACTACGTAATGGGAGCGCTTTTCATCATGCTTCCAACCTTCTGGATCACAGCTCTTACATGGGGTGGTGTTCGAGCAGGAGGCCTACTCCAGGGTTTAGCGCAAGGAACATCTGACGCAAAATCGGAGGGTGCAAGGGGCACAAATCACGTATGGAATAAACTCAAGTAACGCTTAGGGAATTTCGTCGGAATCATGTGGATCTAGTCTCACGCCATTCTGATCGTAAAGCCCAAAACCAGTTGAACCGTCCTTCCACTCAGAGCCGTAGTCATTCGTGCCGCATTCCGACCTGAATAGGCCTGAGGTGACTACAACCGCAATCAGTGCAAATAGAGCCACCCACACACTGATTTCGAGCAGCACGCCAATTGTTACTGCGTGTAGGCACCATCCAAGAATACGGGCCAGAAAAGACGGAACACCTATATGACACAGCCAAACGCGAAGACTCTTTTCTATTCGTAGATAGTTTTTCCCTAGGGTTCCAAGCCATGTCCCGATCCTTTTTGCTTTACCTGCTCTTGCCATATTAGCCACAAGAAATCTCCCTGGTGCGAAGCCCATTCCGCATACATTGCACCTAGAACGCATGCCGATGCCTCAAAAGGTAAACGGAAAAAGGGGGTTAACCAAGAGAATGGAGCCGAAGAGGAAAGGCCCTACCCAACAAACAGAAAAGGCCTTCCTACAAGCCAATCGACAGGACCCATCATGTTCTCGCTGTTCCTTCGCAAGACTCGACCTGCATCCACTTCTGCTGCTCCAGCCAAGCCAACATCGTCAGTAGGATTAACCGCTCCTCAATCTGCTAAAGCGCTCTTGGATACCCCCCGACGACAGAAATTGCTGGAGCAGATCTGGCAGCGTACCGCCCTCTCCCGGACTCAATTTGAGAAGCTCTATCTCGATCCCATCAGCCGGTACGCGGAGTTGGTCCAATTGCTTCCCGCATCAGAAAGCCACCACCATGCCTACCTTGGAGGAATGCTGGACCATGGCCTTGAGGTCATCGCATATGCTCTGAAACTTCGGCAATCGCATCTGCTTCCTTCAAGCGCTCAACCAGAAGTACAGATCGCCCAGGCAGAGGCATGGACCGCTGCCCTCGCCTACGCGGGCCTTGGCCATGATCTTGGAAAGATCGCCGTGGATATGCATGTCGAATATGCAGATGGCAAAACCTGGCGCCCATGGCATGGCCCCCTCACAAGCCCCTATCGTTTTCGATATCGGAAAGACCGGCAATACCGACTGCACGGCGCGGCATCGGGGCTACTGATCCATCAGCTACTGAATCGAGATATTCTGGATTGGCTCTGCACCTTCCCAGAGCTATGGACGTCTCTGATATTCAGCTTGGCAGGCCAAAGCGAACACTCCGGCGAACTCGGCACACTCATCACGCAAGCAGACCAAGCCTCCGTAGCCCAGGCACTCGGTGGTGATCCTGCCAAAGCAATGTCCGCCCCTAAGCACGCATTACAACGCAAGCTGCTGGAAGGTTTGCGCTACCTGCTCGGCTCAGAACTGAAGCTCAACCAACCCCAGGCCTCTGATGGCTGGCTCACCCAGGACGCCTTGTGGCTGGTTAGCAAAACTGTCTCTGACAAGCTTCGGGCTCACCTGCTCTCCCAAGGGGTCGACGGTATCCCGGAAGGAAACATCGCCGTGTTCAACGTTCTGCAGGAGCACGGCATCGCACTACCCAGTTCCAACGGCAAGGCAATCTGGAACGCAACTGTGACAAGTGAAACGGGCTGGTCCCACAGCTTCACCTTTCTGAAACTGTCTCCTGCATTGATCTGGGATGCTACAGCACGCCCAGCAGCCTTCTCCGGCACGGTTATTGTCGATACCACAACGCAACCGCCAATCGCCCCAGGCCCTCCTCTGAACACATCATGCTCAGCGAGGGGAAATGCATCAGAAAGAGCAACTTCAAACCATAATTCGTTTCGCCCATTGCCACGCGCGGACAACGCTTCGCCGGCACCAGACTCTCTCGACCTACTGATGGATCTGTTCGGCGGGCCTCCTACCCTCCCGGAAGATTTCGAGACAGTGCCATTCGAGGAACCTGAGCTGGCTATATCGTCATCAGTCGAAGAAGCCATTGAGTTCTCCGGCAAGCACTTCATGGACTGGCTCACTCTAGGCGTGCGCTCCCACCGCATCATCATCAATGACAGGAAAGCTTTGGTTCACACCGTCGACGACACAATGTTCCTGGTCACGCCAGGGCTATTCCAGAGATACGGGCAAGAGCACCCACAGCTAGCCTGGATCGCAAAAAAAGAGAGCCTTCAAGACTGGCAATGGATACAGAAACGCTTCGAGGAATTGAGGCTACACCGTAAACAACCGAACGGCCTGAACATCTGGATATGCGAGGTTAGCGGCGCACGAAAAACCCATTACCTGCATGGTTTTCTGCTTAACGAACACGGCGGATTGATGAACGATCTGGCCCTGAACAACCCGTATCTCAAAGTCGTTGATCAGATACCAAGAAAGAAACCGAGACCAACAATAGGAAACACTCGGTAACCGGTTTGCGGATTGACAGAAACCACCCAGCATCGCAATTTAGCGTTGTGTCTTGCTGACAGGTTCAGCTACATGCCAGCCGCCAGGATCTTACAGACGGCGCTGCGGTTATCCGCAGGATCCTCCCAATGTTCGCATCGCTTCCGGAAGCGCGAACAGTCGACCTAAAGGTCGAAGGAAGTAATGATTTTCCCACCCACGACGGGCCTAACCCCGTCGTGGGGATAGGCCTTTTTAGTTTTTTTTGGAGGCCTTAATGAAAATGGATCTGGCTCTGTATCAAGCACTGATTTCGATCAACGTGCCCGAGCCGAAAGCCAACGCAGTCATCGAAGCATTGGAGTCGGATATGCTTACTCTTCTTTCAACCAAAAGTGATATTGCGAATCTCGAACATCGACTAACTACTGAAATCGCAAAAGCTGACGTTAGGTTGACAATCCGAATGGGAGTTATCACATCCGCTGCGGTTGGCATCATTCTCGCGGCTATGAAACTCATTCACTAAATTCTGCATCATAGCTTAACAATCCCAGCCACCTGTCCCTGACAGGTGGCTTTCCGTATTTTTTAACTTCTGGGGATGACGCCCAGCTACTTAAATTCACTATCTTTCGTTAGCGAGCGCTTTGGAACGTCAACAATCGAGCAATAGCTGCCATCCGTAGGGGATTGCGTAAGCGATTGTGAGCTACACGATATGCCAACTGCGCATAAATTATGCTTCGCGAAGTTTTACCTGTACGTCGGATGCCTGAAACGGTTCGTCACCGTTTTCGGGGCGAATCAGATAGGCGTGAAGGTGTCGTAATAGCAGTTTTTCAACAGTCCCCGTTACTCCGACACTCTCACCAGATACTACAGTCAAGCGATCACCGATGCGAAAGCGGAGTTTTGACAGTGCTGCTTCGTCGATTGCTTGATTCCAAATCGCCTTTTTTTCCTGCGTATCCGGGTCGTCGATTCCCAACATACGATCCGTGAAAACATATGACTTTCTCAAAGGTTCTACTGCCTCTGAAGCCTTTCCTGACTCCAACAGTTCGACTCCGACCCGAAACGATTCAAGACGAATATTTTCCAAAATCGTGTCGTCAAATGGATAAGAGAATTTCACCCATTCTGATACGTTGCCCTCTGGATTCTTAACCTGGAACTCATAGCCTCGCCAACTCAAAGGAGCCTCCGGAGCCCCATCACCGCTAGAGATTTCGAGGTAGTCTCCGAAATAAATATTTGGAAGTGTCCAGAAATAATCGCTGTTACCTGCAGGTAAGCCTTCACCGCTTCTGCGGCATGTCCACACGACGCCGGGAACGAAGTTATTCCCTTTAAATATCAGTGCAGCGTAATAGCCTCGATGAAGGTTGTTTTCTTGATAGGCTACTTGGGACCAAGTAACTTCGCTCAAAACCGGCACGGCTCGCTGTCCGCCCGCAGAAGCGTGGTATCCACGGAGTGCAACCTCCTTTGAATTGTGGAATGGTACCCGCCCCGGCTGCTTAGGCATCATTTGCGTCCGGATCATGGTCAGCCACGATATGTCCTTCATCGCCGCGCTTGTCAGGGCAAGACGTGAAGATGTCAATGCTGCCTGTGCTTGCTGTAATTCTGCCGCGAGACGGGCAGCTTCTTCTTCAAGAATTTTTGCGCGCTCTTCAGATTTATCCCGTGTCTCCAATAACTCCTTTTCAAGAGTGTCATGCTTCAATTTGAGATCGTCGACTCTTACAATAAGGGAAGGATCGATTTTTCCGAGAATGCTGTGACGAAGTTTCGGCGACAACTCGCCCAATCTCTCCAATATTTCGTTTATGTGGGTTTGCTCGTCGGAGACGGCCCCGTCTTTCAGGCGCGCCAGCAATTGAGGTAAAAAAACGTGAAGATCTACGCCGGCGTAAAACTGAGCCCTGCCGCGGCTCATCGCTGGTGCGAGCTTAGTAAAAACGTGAGCGTACTTGCTACGAATAACGTCTTCGTCTGACTCATGAAATGTCCAAAGGACATCTGGATTCAACTCCGTGTCACTGACAAGGTCTGACAGGCTAGACATGAAAATATCGTCCCAGCCCCCACACCCCATAACAACTAATGTGCGGTTCTGCAGCAGTCGCTCAAGTGAACGTTTTAGTTGAGTGCGACGGCTTCCGATTTGCGTCGGAACGTGCAATGTATCCGTACCATACCAATAGCCATGTAGGTGCACTATCTGGATACCAGGGCCTTCGGATTGGTTCAGTGACCCATCGTCATGCATCATGGTGCGGATATACATACCGTGGGCGGTGCGAATGGCAATCTGGATCAATGGATCAAAGTTTGTCGTCAGGACAGTCTTGCCAAATCTACCCGAATGATTTGCCAGAAGCTTGCCCAAGGCAATCAGCGACGGGCGGAGATGCCATCCTGCAAAGTCATCGTCGAGAGTTCTACACGAGTTTAAGTCAAGAATAGACTGAGTATTGGGCTGACCTAGGGTCACTTTGCGTGACTTCAAAACTGCACGACGAATCACCTCATTAGCTGCATCCTGCCCCCGGTAGGCCTGCAATTGGTGAAAGGCCTTTTGATACGCTGCTCCGACGTCCGGCTGATCGCGAACGGGCGCAAATGCGCTAGGTGTGTCCATAAGAGTTGCTTCTACGAGACTCAGGATGCCAGCAACACTAGGCACGCCGGGTGCACCCTCACATTCAGGTAGGGATAGCGCAGATCCGAAAAAGAAAATAATTTCCCTTGATGAATGGACGACCCTCTCAAGGAGCACGTTGTAGTTATGGAAAGTCGGAGTGGGATTTGTCACCGGCACGCTCTGGGGTTCTGTAAAGATTCTATAGCGAGGGATGGTGGTGCCATCGTACATGTTTGTCAGCTCGTGAAGATACCGACTATAAGGAAGTATACCCGGCCTCCACATGACTGACTGATGGGTTGCCAATTGCCTAATGAGCGGCAGCTGTTGGCCGATCGCTGCCGGTGGCGACTGGCAGCCATCGGCCTAGAGCGGACTATCCCGAATCTGAAGCAACTTAGGCTTCCGCCTGCAGCAAATCGCGAAGAACCAGGAAGAGTCAGTCGTAATCGCCTCTACGGCACAACGTAGCAAAGGGCTGGAGTGGGGCTATGTTCACCTGCTCGAGACTTTATTGACCCTCTGGATGGGTGATCTGGACATCGTCTCGCAGCGTGAGGAAATCAACCTCAACTACGTGGCCGTGACCAAGACCAAGCTTGCGATCGCCCTTCACAATACAGTCATCGGCATGATGCGAAATCATGTCAGCAAGACTAATAGCCCCGCCTCAGGATTAACGGTAGCAACCCAAAGCAGGACGCCTGGGTCATCATCAGCGCTGAAGTCCCACCACAAACAATGCCTCCGTTAGGGGGCATTGTTTTGCGTCAGAAGCGGTTCATAAATAGCAAAGCAGCGGGCAGGAGAACGCCGCCATCGACTCCTGGGAAAACCCAGCTTTGTAATGAAGAATGATCTTCGCCAACGGATTGTCGGCTGCCAGGAGTCCGGGCATGAGGCTAGCTTGTTTCTCATAATCCTGAGGCTTACTAACACCTGCATTGTGCATGGTCCGGAAAGCCTCAGGACTCGGCCCTAGGGTGCCCTTCGATAGGATCTTCTTGTTGGCGTTAACCAAGCCCTGTGGATCCGCATCAGGGAAGTAATAAACCTCTGGCACGCGCTTAGCCAAATCCGCCACCGCCCCTATCGAGAACTGAGGCGACCCTCGGAATACGAAAGGAACGTCAACTAGCTCCTCCGGAAGCACATATCGCGACGCATCAAGCATTGCCTGCAGGTTCTCAACAATGATAATCCGACGCTGCCCGGCAAGTAGCTCTGAAGGCACCGTCAACATGCATCCAGGCAGTAGCGGCTGCATGGTGTCACCCAGCAATATCTCTCCGGAAGGCGCCGAAACCAGAACAAGATTCTTGGCAACAGGATCACGTGCCAGCTTCTCGTCACGAGTGGAAGACGCCAGAACAGCTCGACTGCCTTGAACCTTGCTACCTGCCACATGAGGATCCCAACCAACGTGCCGCTCAGCAAGGCTGCGAAGTGCTTTCCTATCATCCGCGTCTAGCAGGAGTCTTTTGCCACTGATCTCGCCGACTCCGTATAACTGATGAATTTTCATCCATACGCCGCCCAGCGCGACCTCATTTGAAGCCATACGAACAGCACGGCTAACCATCTCAACGACTTGCTTGCTGCGCAGCAACGAAGTCATGAACGCTCCCCATTTTTTCTAAGACGAAGAACCAGATCCACCACGACCTTATTGTCAAAGCCTTCATGTGATGGCGCCAGCACTGGTGCCAACATAAAGCGTGGCATCTTCCCGACTCGGGCGGCATCGGCCAAAAGCGTCAGGTAGTAGGCATCTAACGCATAGAGCCAGATGGCGCTTCGGAAACCCTCATCAGCGATGTCATCCCAGTAAGCCAGGGCGCTTTGAGGTGAGAGATCACGCTTTAGCGCTGCAAGCATTCGATGAAAGTGCGGTTCAACAAACGGCTCTGGCGCGTCCTCGACCTCCGGCACCGCGGGGATTACTTTAATGGGCTCGCGACTAAGCAACGGATCGTGGAATGACTTTCTAACCTTCGGCAAAGGCATTGCCTGAATCAGAGCGGACATTTCCTGAATAGCCTTTTCATCCTCGACAGGCGGAAACAGATAAGCGCTATTGGGCAAACGTGCAGCACGAATCCAGTTCTCCGCATCCACATGCTCAAGGATGTCGTCCAAGTCTGGGTTGTTGCCGTCTTGCAGCCAGGAGAAGACGCTCTGTGCCATCCGGCGATAATGATTCCGCTGACGCATGGTTGTGCCCAGTTGGTTCAACCGGTCGATCAGATCTCGGATACCCGTTTTGCAGCGGTCAATCGACTCATACAAACTGCTCAGCAATAAACGACGAAGCGAGCGGTCCTCCCGACACCAGTCACTTAACCTGTTGCGATCAATGGCCATGAGCTTTTCAGAAAGCCGCCCGAGGCGCTTCACCGCACTGTCGATATCCCTCAGACGGTCCTTGAATCGCGAGGAATACCCGTAGCGAGCCTCAATGAAGTCAGTTGCAGCCCGGTGCTCGTCACGCAAGTGCGTAACGACCTGGCGAACAGAGAGGCGCACCTGTTGTAGCTCACGATCCAGCTCAGAAGGCGAACGCTCCTTGGATGAGTGAAATCGCACACAGCCATGCTCAATCCGGATCAGTAGTTCCTGCAGGTCGGGGGCCGACAGTTCGAAGCGCTGCGCGCCAATACGAGACCCCAAATCAAGCAACATCGACGAAGGGTGAAGGCTGCCATCACAGTCATCAATAAGCCGCTGGCTGACCAACCAAGAGAGCCCGGCCGTCATTTTCTCCGGCTTTGGTACACCCTCTTCGTCAGCCTGGCAAATATCCTCGATGATGGCTGCATTCGCGACCAGATGAGCACCAAACTCTCGCCAGTTCTCCTCCTTCACAGAAGTTCTCCCGTACCCTGTGACGGGTCAGCCTCTGGCTCTTCTGCAGGCAGCAACTTTTGACTGTCGGCGATCCAAGACACCATGTGATAGAGGTATCCCATCTTGCCGGTGGCAACATACAGGCTCGACTCAACACCCTTGCGAACCAAGTAACCGGCATCCACCAGCACCTTGAACACGACAGTCAATTTTTCCTTGTTGCCTTCGACAACCTTTACCCGAGTGAACATCGGGTAAACACAGAGATCACGAAGCTGGTCACGTGCGACCAGAAACTGATCGATATGCATCAGAAGGCCACCAAAGGAAATTTCCTCGCCAGGTGACAGACAAACATCCCCTTGCCCTGCCCGGCCACAGAGGTGAATGAAATCCAGCACTGGCATTATCTGGTCGCGAATGCATTTCAACTCCTCCATAGCCTCGCGCCGATCGCCAGAGTCGGAAAGATCGACGTAGCGGGCAAAGAACGCCGTTACGTCGTCGCCTTCACCCAAATGTGCCAACGCCCGTCCGAAAGGGCGAAGTGCGGCTTCTATCGCAGCCGCAAATTCAGGCTGGCGAAGCTGTTCGTAAACCTCGCGACTGGAGTATGGGCAGAAGAACCGCCCAGCGATTAGACCCTCGAGAATTGCTCTCATGCATAAACCTCCCCTTCCTCTGGAAGACCGGCATTCAGATCATCCAGAGCCACAGGGTCAGCACCACGATACTCCTTCAAATAAACCCCGCCTGAGCGGCGTCGGTCGAGGGCATACAGATTTTTGAAGTGTCTCATCAGCTCTGGCGCCCCACCCGGGAACCCCAGCATCAGCTTGACGTTGCGCGAGTTGAAATTGCCCACCAGCGTCGCCGCGTTGTTGACCTCAAGCTCCAGCGCCTCGTCCACAGGTACGATTAGCTCAAAGTCGGCGTCACGCCGGATCATCTCGAACAGGGCAAGGTAGATCATCCCAACCACAATCTTCAGCTGGCCGGTACTCAAGCCATCGCCTAAGTCTGTCGTATTGCGGGCGACGCGCGGTTGGCCATTCACCTGCCAGGAAAGACTGACCTCAAAGCACTCGTTGATCTGCGCGCCCCGCCACTGCTTATCAACCATGGCCGAGTGCAGCATGCGCAGAGCATGATCAAGACCATCGGGTGGGAAGGCGTCGTTACCCATGGCATTCCATCGGGCCGACTGCATTTCAATCGCTCGGATGTGCTCCCAGATCGGCAGGTCGTTGATCTTCAGATCCTTTATCTTCGAGACGACATGAAGATGGAAATCGGTGAACTCCGGGAAGCGCCCGAGCACTTCAGAGACTTGCAGCGTTGCTCGTCGGCCGACGTCCTGAATCGTGCGATCGACTTCTGCAAGGATTTTGCCCCCCTCAACCAACTGGTTGCACAACGTGCGGATATAGGTAACCAGCTTGCTCCTCTGTACATCGTGGCCGTCATCGATATACATCTGCAGCTCAGGTGCTGCGTAAAACCAGACCCGCTCACCCGAGCTGTCAACATGCCTGGCCCGCATGATGATGTCGTGCACGATCCCGGCTTCTGGGGTGGCACGATGTGCGAAGTTAAAGGGTCCCTCCACATCACGGAGAAGCCCACGCCCCTCCTGTTTAATCTGGTGAGCATCCCTGAATATCCGGCCAACCTCAGACTCGATATCCGCTGCAGACAGCTTCTCCAGACTCTCGGTGCCAGTGGATGCTGCAGCGACTTGCCCCAGGCGCTCCAAGACCGAACGGAGCGCACTGGCCTGATCGAACAGCGTGCTGTTTCGGGCTGCCAGCTCGGCTTGACGCACCTTGTAAGCCTTCTGCCGCTCTTCGTACGCTGTGCGCATTGCCTGCAGATCGCGCTCAAGACGGCTGACCACCTGTTCTGCCGCTGCGTAGGCCGCCTCACGGGCAGCCATATGAGGCCAAGCCGTTTCAAGCCAGGCTCTGTAATCCTGAATACGGGGTAACTGCTCGACCAGTTGTCGAACCGACTGATCAAGGCCGTTGACCGTGGATTCCAACCGTCGAACTGCGCCCGCATCAATGCCGGCGCCCTGCAGGGCTGAATATCGATCAGCCTCAATACGTTCGATCTCTTCACGATGAGTACGCTCAAGATCAGCCAGGGCAGCGACGAGAGCCTCTTCAACAGAGCTTCGCTGGGCAACAATGTCCTGCCGGGCCTGATCGGCAATGCTCTTCAGTTCCAACTTGTGCCGCCCGAAAGCGGCCTTCAAGCTTTCGATCTCAGCGATCTTTTCCGAGAGAGCGGTCGCGGCCTTCTCGGCTGACTCCTGCGCCTTGGCTCGAGCTATGGAAAGCAGCTCTGCACCCTCATCACGAAGCGACTCCAGGCGCTGTTTTCTGGCTGAAGCATCAACTTCAATGCTTGCTGTACGGGAATCGAGAGGGACTCGCTCCTCGCGTAGCGTATTACGGCGAACCTGAGCAGCTGCTGATCGATGACTGAGAGCCTCCTCAGCATCATTGCTCTCAACTATGCGCAAATTCAGCCGCGCAATCTGCGATTCCAGCTCTTCCAGATTGAGCACGTCAACAGGATCAAGGCGCTCAAGATTAAGCTGCAAGCCAAAGAGCCCGGCACACGGAGCCGAAAACGACGGTGACAGGTCTTCACGCATCAACAGTCTAGGATCGATGACGAGCCCAACCGTGGTCTCCCAATCAGGCATGCTGCCGCGAAGGAACGACAGCAGGGTTTCGTCAGATGCATTCAAGCGAGCGTTGAGCAATTTAACTTCTGCCCGCAGGTCATCGCGCCCTCGGGCAAGGCCTGACATCTCGGCGGCAAGGCCCTGCTGTTCAGTGATGAGATCAGCAACCTCTCTATCGAGCCGGTCCAGATCCTTTCGCGTTTGCTCCTGCGACTCATAGAGTTGAGCGAGAGCGGTTTGCTCCGCATCAATCTGCTCAGCGATATCTGGTAGATGTTTCTGTCGAGACAAAAAGGCCACCTCTGCCGCCGAAGAAGCGGCGAGTGCCGCTAGTTCGCTGCGGGCTCGCTCATACTGAGCAAGGTCCTCAGTGTGTGCTTTGTTGGCCTGTCCCAGCGCATTTTCCGAGGCCTCGTTATGCAGCCGAAGTTGTGCATCAAACTCGGAGAGACGTCCGAAAGCCTCACCACGACGATTTTCGCGACGCGAAGACAGCGAGTCGATGACGGCGCGCTCCATGGCCGAAAAGCGAGAGACGATACCCTCGCTTTTGCTGGTCAACAGTGCCAGTTGCTCTCGTTTGGCCGCCAGGTCTTCCTGCATTGAGGGAAGGCTGTCGATCTTAGCAAGCAATGCTGGCATGCCGGTCTTGTCATAGCCGGCTTTCTGGTCTTCCAGTGTGTTCAGTAGGCGCAATTGCTCAGTAGATGCTGCCCGGGCATCACCTAGGCGGCAATCAAGCTGGCGCTGCTCGTCACGAGAAGCGTCCTGTGCAGCAAGCTCCTCTTTACGCTGCGCGTCCATAGTTGCAACAACAGCTTCCTGCTCCTGCTTGACGGAAAGCTGCCGCGTCACGGCGACCGTCTTCAGGCGAGCCAACTGCTGGTCGCAAGCCACCAATCGACTACGCAAAATCGCCAAATCAAGAATCTTGGGTTTGACCTCACGATCCATCACCAGGTAACTCGCCCGGTTGCTGATCGCGCTTAGGAAAGATTGGACATCAATACCTGAAAGGTCGATCTCGCTTCGCATAGTCTCCTGCCGGATAATCTCTCCGACTGCAGACTCCATGGAGTCAAAGGTGCCTTTGGACTCCAGCAGAGAGAACATAAGACTGTCGATGCCTGCGAAGTTACGCCTCAACGGTGCGAGCGAATACATGCGCCGGAAAAGGTTGATCATCTTTTTCACAGATGCATCGGTAATGCCATCCATGTCTGCCGAGCCGGTGTTGTATTGGATGATCTTACTGTAATGGTTCCAACTCAACTCAGGCGTGCAGTCGATGCCCATACCTTGAATGCGGCTACCAACCTTGCCAGGCAGAACCAGCTCACCTGAGCCTTGATTCACATAAAGCAGACTGGGCTTCCAGCCGGTAGCCGCCAACCGGTAGGCGTAACCGTTAGAAGCCCGATGCAGGATGGCCGAGCGCAGAGCACTCTCGTGGTTCTCGTACTCGAAGACGATGTAGCTCGACGCATGAGGCAGATAGTGATCGGCGAAACTTGTGGTATTGGTGCCCTTACGAACCATTCGACCAGCAGGGGCGCCGTAGAACAGAGGGAGCAGCTTCAAAAAGGTCGACTTGCCGATGCCGTTAGTGCCTGTCAGACAAGTGTTGTCGTCGGCTTTCACCTCGACGATCTCGCCTCGACAAAGCGAGTCAATCAGGATGACCCGGAGAAGTTTGGCCATAGGGCCTCCACGCGCAGAAAGGTGGACAAGAGTCAGCGCGGACGCGATAGTCGAAACAAGCAAAACGGCTATCGAATCTTTTTGATCCCGTCATTGAATCAAAAAGATATATTACTGCATCAGGCAATGACAAGCTGAGGTTATATACAGTGTCCAACCTATCCCCTATTGAAGACATCCCACAGAAGCAACGGGACAGACTGGCGTTCATTGAGCAACAGGCATGGTTCTGTGGCGCCGTTTCACGGCGGGATGTTGTAAATCGCTTCGACATTCAGACAGCTGCAGCAACTAGGGATCTATCGCTATACCGCGAACTAGCTCCTGAAAACCTTTTTCTCGACCAACGAGAAAAGGTGTACCGCCCAAGCGAAGGCTTTAACCCTATTTTCACCTACTCGGTTTCCCGCATCACAACTTGGCTGAGTCAGGGATTTGGAGATGAGGAGCATCTGAGCTGGTCGACGGGGATCCCATGCACCATCAGCGAATCCTTAGCACAACCCAAAATTTACATCTTGGCGGCTGTCTGCCGCGCAATCAGGCAACAGCGCGCCATCGAGATCACGTACGAGTCACTCACTCGATGCAGCACCAGGATAATCGCGCCGTTCGGCCTGCACAGCGATGGCCGACGATGGCACGCGAGGGCATACGATCGGGAAAGCTCGGAGTTCAGAGATTTTGTGATAACCCGGGTGGGATCAGTACAAGACGCTGGACCGGCCCGCGAGGCCGAATGTGCCGATGAGGATGACCACTGGTCTCGCCGAGTCGTGCTTGAGCTGGTCCCTCATCCCGAACTTGAACGAAAAGAGCCAGTACTATGCGACTACCCCTTCAACAAAGACGGCGTCATGCTCATAAAGGTTCGCGCTGCCGTCGCAGGCTACGCTCTCAGACAGTGGGGCGTTGACTGCTCGCACGATCACTCTGGCTCAGCGCGCGAGTACCAGCTCTGGCTGCGTAATCGAGAAGCATTATATGGAGTTCCTAACTTGGTACTTGCGCCCGGCTACGCCCTCTAAACCATTCATGCAAGATGCTGTTGCTGGTTCTGCCAAAAGGGGTTCTATTTCGTTAGCAAAGGCTCGGTAAAAGTGAGTCACAACGGCCCGAATCACACTGGCGCTTGTCGAGAAGGATCAATCCACCCAGGACCTGGCCATAACCGCAGAAATGTACCTGGCCAGCGTGATGCTAGTGGCTGACCCGCAGGACGCAGAGCGGGCCTACCTTTAAGACGGATTCAGCAAGCTCTGACTTTTCAGCCCTCTCGGGTTTGGGCTTCTGCCTGAACCGTACAGCCTATGGTCGAAGCCAACTGCCCCCTCTTCGCCTTCAGCTCTGCTTGAACGTCTTGTGGCAACCCACTCCAAAATGTCAGCCCAGATCGTTCTTCAATCTCCGACACCGTGACCTGGAAGTCACAGAAATTGGCCGCACGCGGCGTGCTCTGCTCCATGATGAACGCAGCATACTGCCCACCGGCAGGAGTACTACCGACAAAAATGACCTTCCAATAGCCGCTCGGAATCGTATGCACCTTATTGGTACCAGGCAGCGAACCGATATCCCTCTCATAAAGCGGTCCTGTAGCCACGTAAACCGCATCCACACCTTCTGCCTTGCTGAGGTTTCGCTCCTGATCCTCCAAACGAGCCCACGCACCTTGATTGAGATCCGCCTTCTGGGGCGTGATGTTTGTCAGGTAGTTGAGCGTCTGCCAATCAGATACTCCCCCCATCGAGGCCAGGTTGGCTTGATGACCGCGGTCTATCTTCAGGGCAACGCTGGCACCGTTGTAGTCAACAGGGTTGAGCGTCTCCCCAGCAGGCACGTCGGGATCCGTCTTCCAATTACGCGGACGCCCGCTCGCTGGTGTCTCCTTCGTGATTTTGTAGGCCACCCAGTTAGCGAATTTCGTGGAGCCGTTGTTGTTCAGGGTATACGCCTGACGGTATAGCGTGGTTCTGTCACTACCCGTTGGACATCCCACCGAACAGTTGTCGATCACGACCGCGGCCGTTTGAGCAAGTCGTCCAGATTGAACAGCAGGCTGTAGCATATGAGGCGATGAGCATGCCCCAATCAGCGGGATGAGCAGTAGTGTGGCCAGTTTTGATTTATGCACTCCGTGCATTTGCTTCTCCTAAAAGTCTGGCAGTCTAAGCACTGGCCTTTCTCACTCCTAGACGCATCGTTCAGAAAGGTATTTCAAGAGTTGGCCAACGCCGAATATTTAACCTTCAGCTCCGCAAGCGCGTTTTGAAACCCTCAATCCAGGCTTGCACCATGGTTGAATAGGGTTCTTGAGGTCTTGCCATGCGCTTCATCTCACGCAGAACCTGCTCCTGAAGCAAATTCAAACGGCGAAAAATGCCTTCGTCACGCACATCAGTAACCTTCGGTTCTGCGGGGTCAGGCTTGAGCTCCTGAGCCATAACACCGATATCCAAAGCTAGTGCCTCAAGGAACTCCAACTGCCGCAACAACCGCGTCCGCTCTTGCACCAGACCGAGACGGTTGAGTCCATACACATGGATGGACACGACGCCTCTGAGACTCAGTCCAAGCTCAAGGGCTTCATCAATCATGGCTTGAATGGTTTCGTCTGCTCCATTAATCGCCATCACAGGCAGGTCCGTTCCTGCGTGAGGCTGAGGGACGACAAGACTGATGAGGTTGGATCGATCAATGTGAAATCTGAGATGTTCGTTAGGGCTATCTCTACAGGGATCTAACAACAGGGGGTATTCGTCGAGTATTGAAGAAGTCTCCGTCATCGCACGCGTACCTAGCACCGGAAAGCTGTCCTTCTTGCCGCTAGACATGACTACGCCATGGCTAAAACCTCGTTGCTCTTCCTGCAGCGTCAGCAGCTTGGCAGATAATCTGGGCATGCTCTGCTTGCGCTTACGGTTGCAATCGATACAGCTCGGTAGAAGGTTCTCCCAATCCATTCCAAGCCACCAGTACCCGGGGTGCGACCCGTCCTCATGAACAGCCCCTTTTGGCCTGTAATGTTCAACGTCTACCGGTGCTGTCGATGCATAGAAGCTCTCACAGTAAGCGCATTTGCCATGAAATAGCTCATCTAGTTGCTTCTTCACGCTGTCAGACTTGTACACGGTAAATGTCGGGGCGTTGTCACCAGGCGCATGGAAGTGCTGCCTGAATTTGTTCAGTTCGCGCGAAGCTGGGGAGTCGGCTCCCGTCATTGCGTCAGGCTTGCGGACTGTGTTGCGGATGACGGCACGCATGATTCAGATACCCTCGAGAATTGCGACGATGTCTCGACGGGCCTGATCTCGCAACTTACCCAAATTTTCCGAGGATATTTGCCGGCGGTTTTTCAGATACTCCATTACCGCCTCTTGTACCAACCGCTGTACTTCAGTGGTGCCTACGGGCAAAGCGTCACTAATGTCCTGCTCGAAGCGCGCCCATGCTAATTGTTGATCCTCAGTTAGCACCTGGCCGGATGCTCGAGCTGTCAGCAGGTCAGCGAACATCGCCAACTCACGTTCGGTGCCAGGTTGGTCGGTCGACGCCAGGCCGAAAAAGTCAGAGGTTAGCAATTGTTCGATCGTTAATTGACTGACCTCAGGCAGTCGAACCACCTGTTCCACCATCACCGGCCATTCGCTATCCGCACCACTCTGGCTAGCAACCCGATGCATCACGATTACCTCTCCATCCTCCATTCCCCGCAGGCACAATGGATCGTGAGTTGTCGCGATAAAAGTGACCTTTGGCAAAGCACTTCGTAAGGCGCTCATGATTTGAATTTTCCAGCGAGGATGCAGGTGAGCTTCCACTTCGTCGATGAGGACTACCGCCCTCGCCGTCTCCAGGCTCTCGAAGAAAGTATGAATCTGTGCACTCCTCAAGCCTTGAATGATGTCGCAGACCATCGCCAATATTGACCGATAGCCCGAAGACGCGAGACTCAAGGGAGTACGATTAATTGCATGATGACCGGAGGCAGCTGTCACGATCAGGCAACGTTGGTTTTCGTAATCGCGCTCAATGACCTCAAACTCACCCTCGATCGAAAGAATGACGCGCAATGCACCCACCACGCTGTCGAAATCATCCTCACTTAAACTCAGCAGCCACTTTTCAGGGTTGGAAAGTAGCTTGTCCGAATGGAATAGATTCAGGATTGATTTGCCATGGCTGTAGCGTTTTGGTCGTTTTTGATATTGCCTAAATGCACCATAAGCAAAAACAGGAGGCACTTCTGAACCAACCTCTATGGAAAACCTTCCATCTGCGATGTTAAGACACCGCGTAGAGCCGTCATCGAATTTAAGGTTGACCGTAGCCTTTTCTCGACGAGGTGCAGAGCGCTCACCCAGTAGCTGAGGGTCAAGGGGTAGAGACGATACATCTAATTTCAACTCGGCTCGTGCCTCATCAGTCGATAAAGCTAAAGCGATGGCTTCGAGGATGGAGCTTTTTCCTGCAGCGTTCTCCCCCAAGATTAACAAGGCTGGTTGTAGCTGGTCAGTTAACTCGCCTACAGCTGCCTTCGGTGCAGGCATGACCAGATCAAACTGTTCGATCCCTTTGAAGTTGCTCAGGGATATGCTGGTTAAAGTGGGGGGGACTTCGGTTAAACCGCGCGCCATGTGGGAGTCTTCAGTGAACAAGTCGCGCAATGAATCGTTGATCCACGACTCCAGAGCATCCCGGTCAAAGTCAGGTTTCAAGCTTTTAACAAGCTTCCGATAAGTCTGCTCCATTCCGCTCAACGACAGTGACCACCGTTGCGGTTTGCCTTCGGTAAAAAATAATACGACTTGGCGGCACATCAGATACCACAACCCACCGAACTCTAGCTTGGCGAAATTGAACAGGTCGGTTCTTTGAGTTTGTACCTGTCTCCCGCGCAATATCCTCTCAACGAGTTCCTCGAAGTATTCCTGCATACGCTGACCACGTAATTCGTACAGGTCGTCACGATTGAGGTTGAAATGTTGAATTGTTTGTTGTGCGCGATCTGAGTGTGAAAATAGATAGCCGTCCAGATCAACAGTGAAATGAGGGATGAAGTTATCCTTACAAGGATCGAGCAGAATATTTCGTTCTTTGGGGGGATGATCCCGCCATAAACCAATACCTTCCTCCACGTACCGTTTAAGCTGGGCGGCGGAAGGCAACGAAGCGCGCCTACCTTTGACTGGAAAAAACTCGGGACGCTCGGGGTTGCATCCCTCGCAAATAGGATAGAAATTTTCCCAAGCGCTACTCAGCCAGATGTAATACAGACGGGCTTCAGAGCGGTTTTCCATCGGTAAGGCATCGACTATTGGGCGAAACGGGTAAGGTACAGTGCTTCTATAGCTTTCGCAGAATGCACACTTGCCGTGAAAAAGTCTTTTCAGGGCTCCATTCATGGACTCTTGATTCAACCTCAGGCGCGGGTTTGGCGGTCTCGTCTGGGCCCGACGCTTCTCATCCATCAGGAAGTAATCGACCATTACCTGCCGTTGCTCATTGAACTCCTTACTCTGCAGCATCCGAGGCGGCGGTTCACTACTGCGATCAAATCGTTGCACAACTTTCCTCCCTGATAAGCGGTTCAATTTAAGCTAGGCAGCAGGCTATGGCTGCCCTATTCGTGTACTGGCTACCATGTTCCTTGGTGAACGGCAGTGCTTTCTGTCGAAGCCTCTGCTCGGCAATCAAGCACAGAAATTCCTGTTCAGTAAAAGAAGTACGTGCCAGCCTCCGCTTAGAAACCATCTCAGCAGATGCTCCATTAAGGCTTAATAAATTTGCGAAGGTCTTCAACCAGGAGCAGCTTTTCGTCGGTGTGGGCAATACGGTGGCAGTTCGCGCACAAGAGCAATAGATCTTCTCGATTCGTCTCCCCTGAATGACTCTCATGTGAAAGCGGTATCTGGTGATGACACTCAATTACTCGGGTCGCCTTCTTCCCCAGCAGAGCATAAAAATCAGTATCGCAGGCTGCGCAGCTCAGACTACCTGTATCATGCATATGCTGAAGCTTCAGCTTGTATGCCTCACGCCCGTTTCGTTCGGTCTCCAAGTGGGTCCTCAGAACCTTGGATCCTTCAGCAAATCCCGAGTTATCTCTCAGATCATCTCTCGCATTGATGAACTTGTTCTGCAATCCAGAGATGATCGCTGCGGCCTCACCGCCCTCCGCGAAGTCCCCTTGGTTGTAATAATGGAATGAGCCGAGGACATGAATGAACACACTCACGGCATCCTCATTCAACGGTGCTTCCTGCCAGGCTGACGAACAAACCTTCTCGGACGGACCTGCGTTTTTGCAGCGACGGAAATAGGAGCATGTGTCCAAGCATGTTCCTTGGTACCTCGCCCAGTTTTCGCCACCTGGCATGATCGAATCAAGAACGGCTCTCTCAGCACTGCTGAACTTCAGGTTTTTTATAGTCATCAGGCTCAATTTTTCCATGCTCTTTTGCTGGATCCGGCAGGTCATTAACATCAGGTCAAATGTGCGATTAGTGGCCAAACCCCACAGCAATGTCAATTAGCCATACTGCGCAAGAAGTTGCGCAGTTCCCCGTAATAAAAAACCCATCAGAATCGCTGCAGCCCTTGCAAATCAAGGGCTGCAGCCAAGTGCGCAAGAAGTTGCGCAGTACTGCGCAACTTCTTGCGCACTTTTTGCCTGAAACCCTGCCTTTTTTCGACGTATTCAATGACGCTCCGTGCCAACCCCTTGGTTTATATGGCTTCGAAAATGTTGGCACGCTCCTTGATATAGCTTTGGCACCCACCGGGCGATTTCGCCTCCCGGGCACCCTAACTTTATCCGCAAGGAGCACCTCCCATGGCAACACCAGCGTACATGTCGGTTACCGGCGAAAAACAAGGCCTGATCACTGCCGGC
>NZ_QWFC01000027.1:0-23816 GCF_003576265.1 Pseudomonas sp. 91RF | reverse complement strand
GTTGTTCGAATGCAGGTCTATGCCACAGAATTTCATCACGGCCTCCTACGCAAAAGACTAAGTTCGCACCTTGAATTTTGCGCCACCTCCGTGAGGTGGGGAGGCCGGCCAGATGATTCTCAGATTTGAATGGCACTTACTTAACATGTTTAGCGTGCCCGTTTTTCTTCACATCAGCCCTTGCTGACCGGCGTGACTGGGTCAGCAAGGGATAGGCCTGAGGTCTTCGTTTTATGGCTCGCGGTTCGATGCGACCAGGTCGATTTCCAACGCGTTTTTGCGCGATCAGCACTGGCAGCACCGACTCGACACGCTGCAGCAACTCGGGAGCCGTGAGCAGATTGAAAAACGCATAAGCATCACAGTTCGAAGCATGGCGGCGGAAACGTTGCTGTTGATGCTGAAGAATTTGGCGTCTACGATCCATGTGGGCTGTGTCCTTGGTTTTCTGGTGTGTGTTCGCAACTATCACCGTAGACCAAGGCCAGCCCTTCTTCATTTTTTGCTTTCAGCTCAATTGGTTAGCTGTTAAGTAAGTGCCATTCACATCTGTCCCATTTTTTCGCTCGCCGTCTGAGATTCCCCCGATCAGGGTGTTCGAGAAGGACGGTTTGATCTATAGCCTTGATAATCGTAGGTTGCTTGCCGCATCGGCAGCTGGGGTCCCGATTAAAATCGTTCCGGCAACAGCGGCAGACATCCGAAAGGAGGTTAAAAAGAAAATGACCACGCTGAACAAAGGTGTGATCATTTGTGTTCGTGATATTTGTAAGTAGGACACCTATGGACCTCGACGACCAAGTAGAAAAAATACAAAGCAGAGAAGATTTTGCAAAATTTCTTCATGTGTTTCGTGAAGCACTGTTGCAACAGCCTGATGAGTGGGAGAACCCGACCCTGGAAAGGTACCTGGATGCAATGGAAGCCTGGGTTAATTCTATTGAGGGATATGTCCTTAACTCTGGGGACTCAGAGGTTCTGCAACCTAGCTGGAAGACCTTTGCCAAGATTCTGTCGGCGGCGAGCGTTTATGAGTGATGTCAGTCGGAGCGCCTGAAGACCTGTTGGATGACTGTCTAGTTCTTAAGAAGGGGTAGCTTTTGATGCCAGACGCTGTTTTGCCTCAAGCGTGAATCAGGTGATGGTCGGCCAACCAAAAAGGGACTGGGCTCGAACCACTAAATCTGAGTGGCGACCGACCATCACCGCCTGAGTGTGTTGTAACCGGGTCGTCTGCCAGGTGAGCCAGCCGGGATTGGACGTGTGTTTTGCACGAGCCACAGTTCTGTGACACGTTTTGGACGCACTGGCGGCACCAACGTTTCTCTGGGGCAGTTAACTGCCAGGGCGGTGCTTGTCTTATCGTAACCGCTTGATCCAAATGGGTGTCTGGCACGACTCGGTCGTAGCCAATGAAGAGGAAACGGGTTCGATGGGTTCAACCGATCAGGTTGAGTTGCGGAGCAAACCCTGCAGTTGAGAACTGCAGGGCGTGGTGGCTTTTAACCTTTACTTGAGACCGGCTAATGGCTGTCCCTTTTCCCTTATCCTGTTTACATACCGTAGCCACAAATAAGGTCAGAAAATGAAGCTAAAATTTTTCTACAGATATGGCGGACCTCATCCTGTTTTAGTACACGTGTATTACGCCTCTGCTGAAACCTTGCCGGGGCAAGCAGGAGCAGAGCGGTATGAACGGTACGTCTGCGGAGTGCTAACTGCGATAGCTCAAACCCCCGCATGTTGTGATCGGATTATTGAGTCCATCGGAACTATCGAAAGAGGTTTGGAAACCTCCATCATTGAAGGCGGGAATGATGTGCTGCTGAATATGGACGCCTCAGGTGTACAAGTGGATATTTTGGTCAACGATGACTGGATAGGACAGCCGGAAAGTCATTTTTCATTAGTTGAGTGGCGCATAGTCATTGAAAACTGGAAACGCCTTCTTCAGCGTCCTAAGGATTCTGGCGAGATAGATTTAGTAACTTTGTAATAATGGGCAAGGAGGGGCATTTAGTAGTCAAAAGGTGGGGCAGATTTATTTAAATCAAAAGGCAACTGATTTATTTGAATTAGTAAATCCGTTCCCTTTTTTACGTCCCATTTTTTATTTTTTCTGAGTTACTTCGGATAAAGCGGCGGCAACCCACTATCACCCACCGGATCCTGCACCCGCTCCGCCGTCGGAATCGTGCGAATCGCCCGCCACAAATCCTCACCCTGCCAATGCTGCCCGGTCTCGCTGTACAGCGCGCCGTTCAGCCCATCAAGCGCATCCGACAGCGGCACAAAACGCGCTGCCATATCCGCCAGGGTTTCCGGCTGCTGACGGGCCCAGGCGTCGAGGGCCTGGCGGGTGGCTTGCGGGTCGTTGGCCTGGCTGGCGCGTTTGATGTCGTCGAGCAGGGTGCGCGGGCTCGGGCCGGTTTGTGCGGCGCGCAGGATTGCCGGTTGCCAGCGGGCGCGCCACCAGAGGCCGAAGCCGAGGAGGGTGGTGCAGGCGAGGATCAGCGTGCTGAGTTTCCACCACCACAGCGCTTCGCTGTCGGCGGTGTTGAAGGATTGCGCGCTGCCGGCGGGGGTGTCGACCTGCAGGCTCGGGTTGGTCACCACTTGCAGGGTGCGGGCCGGCAGGCTGGTGTGTTCCAGGTGATCTTCGAAGGTGTTCCACCACACCACGTCCACGGTCGGCAGTTCGATCGAACCGCTGCGGCTCGGCACCAGGGCTTCGCGCTCTTCGCGGCTGCCGATCAGGCCACGCTCGCTGCTCTGGTTGTTGAGCACCGGTTGGTCCGGGTAGCGACGCAGGCCGTTGGCCTCGGTGGCCGGCAGGGCGGGCAGTTGCGAACTGGCCAGGCCTTCGACCTTGAGGGTCAGGCTGCGGGTCAGGGAGTCGCCGACCTGGGTGTGATCCGGTTCCGGGTTCCAGCTTTCGCTGAGGCTCAGGCTGCGTGCCGGTAGCCACGGCGCGTCGGCCGGATAAGTGATGGGTTTGGGTTTGACCGTCAGCGGGATTTCCGTAGAGGTCACTCGCAACACTTTGCCCGGTTTCGGACCCTGTGCGTTGGCGTCTTTGGCAGGCTGGGTGTCCACCCGTGTGGCGCTGAAGGTTTGCGGGGTGATGGTCAGCAAACCGCTGTGCTGCGGGAAGATCGCATAGCGCATTTCGATCACGCCATGCCGCACGCCGTTGATGTCTTTTTCGTAGGTGCGTGTATCCCCCAGCTGTTCGACCCGCGCATCGGTGATCTGCAACGGCGTGACGCTGCTGTCGTCGTACAGCGACACCGAATGGTAGATGCGCAGGGTCAGGACGGCCTGGGCCTGCACATAGACGCTGCTCTGGTCGAGGCTGGACTCGATGAACACCGGGTCGAGCACGTTCTTTTCTTCGGTGACGTCGCTTTCCACCACCTGCACGGTGATCGGCTGGCTCTGGCTTTCACCCAGTTTCAATGACGGAATCTCAACGCTGCCGTTCTGTTTCGGCAACAAGGTGATGATCCAGCGGGTGGTGGCGCGGTTCTCGTTGTTGAGCGTGTTCAACTGGTTGACCTGACGCGTGCCGCGCACTTCGAACAGCGGTTCCAGCGGGGTCAGATCAGGCTTGCCGAACTGCGTGACATCGTTGGATTCGAGGGTGAGTTCCACCGTCTCGCCGGAGTTCAGGCGACTGCGATCCACACTGGCCGTCAGCTCGGCCGCCTGAGCGGTGGCCGTGCAGATCAGCAGGGGTAGCAAGAGAGCGGTGAAACGGGTCATCGAGTGTTTTCCTGATCCTGATGTTGTTGCTGTTCGTACCAGAATTTGCGTCGCAGCAGTTCGCCCGGATCGTCCGGGATCTTGCCCAGCCATTGTTCCAGTGCCTGACGCTGCTCGCCTTCGAGGTTGTCCTCGCCGGGACTCAGCGTCGGGGCCGTGTTTTGTTCCGTGTCCGGCGCGCTGTCCGGCAATTCGTTGGGGCCTGGCTGTGGCGGAGTGGTCGGCGGCGGTTCACTCGCTGACTCTGCAGGCTGGGCCTCACTTTGCGCGTCATTCTTGATCGTCGGTGGCGGCGCGGTGGCGGGCGGCGGTTCGTCGCCCGGCACGTTTTGCTGCGTCGGTTGCTTCTCGGGCTCGGCGGGCGGCGGGGTGTTTTTCTGCTTGAGCAGGTTCTCCACCAGTGCCTTGTTGGTCAGCGCCGGGCGCAAGTCCGGCTGCAATTCCAGGGCCTGTTCATAGGCGTCGATCGCCGCTTCCAGCTCACCGCTTTTCGCCAGGGCGTTGCCACGATTGTAGTGGGCGCGGGCATCGCTGCCCTCGGCGAAACGCTCGGCGGCGCCACTGTAATCGCCGGCCTCGTACAACGCCAGCCCTTGCCATTGGTGGTCTTCGAAGTGCTGCGCGGCCTCGGCCGGACGCTTCAGTTTCAACAGATGCAAACCCTGTTGGTCGGGGCGCAGCCACAGGTCTTCGAAATTGAAAGCGTAGCTCGGTTGCGGCAGGCAGAAGAGCAGCGGCAGACAGAACAACCAGCCACGGCGCCCGGCACAGGCGGCAAGCAGCAACAACGGCAACAGCAGCCAGTAACCCTGATCGGCCCAGGTATCGAGGCGCAGGGTCTGGCCATCATTGCGCAAGCTGCGCGGGCCATCGAGCAGGCCGAGACTGCGCAAGTCCGATTCATCCAGCCGCGCGCTGTGGTACTCGCCACCCACTGAATTGAGGAAGGCGCCGAGACCGGGACTGTCGAGTTGCGGCACGCGGATCGCACCCTGGGCGTCCTTGAGGAAACTGCCGTCCTCCTGAGCAATCGGCGCGCCCTCGGCGGTACCGATGCCGAGCATCAGCAGCTGCGCCGATTGCCCGCTCAGTGCGCGGCGAATGCCTTGGCGCTCTTCATCGGACAGCGAAGAACCGATCAGCAGAATGCGGCCCTGACCCAGCGCCCCTTGTTCCAGCAACGTCAGCGCCTTGCTCACGGCGAGGTCGGCGCGATGGCCGCTCTCCGGCATCAGCGACGGCTTGAGGGCATCGAGCAGATTGCGGCTGGTCGCCAGATCATCCGACAGCGGCACCAGCGTGTGGGCACTGCCCGCGTAAACGACGATGGCGGTCTGCGCATCGCTGCGTGCTTTGAGCAGATCGAACAGTTTGCGCCGGCCCTGTTCCAGACGGGTCGGCGGCGAGTCGGTGGCGAGCATTTCCGGGGTCAGCTCCAGCACCACCACCAATGGATCCGCCGGTTTCTGGCTGGTCTGTTCGACCCGCTCCCAGCTCGGCCCGAGCAGCGCCAGGATCGTCAGCAACCATGCAACGCCCAACGCAACCCACGGCAACTTGCTGTCGCGACCGCTGCCGCCGCTGAGCAACGCGGCATGGAACGCCGGCGGCAGAATCATCTGCCAGCGTCCGGCGCGTTTCTGCCGGTGCCAGAGCTGCCAGATCAGCCAGCCGAGCAGCGGCAACAGCAGCAACCACCACGGACGGAACCAGTGCGGCCAGAGCGCGATCATCGGCGCCTCCGCAAACGCAGGCGCTTGAGGCGCTCGCGCCAGTCAGGCAGGGGGCTTTGCAGATACAGCTCCTTGGTGAACAGGCGTTGCAACGGGTTGTCCGGCCACAATTCACGGGCGACCAGCAACATGCTCAACAGCAACGCCAATGCCAGCGGCCATTGATACAACGCTTGGGCCGGGCGCGCCTGGGTCGGCTGCTGGGCCACCGGCTCCAGTTGGTCGAGGGTGTCCTTGATCGCTTGCAGTTCCTTGCCGTCGCGGGCGCGGAAGTAGCGTCCGCCGGTAGCGTCGGCGATGGCCTTGAGTGCCGGCTCGTCGAGGTCGAGGGTCGGGTTGCCGCCGAGCAGCGCCGTGGCGCCGTTCTCTTCGGGATCGGCACCGATGCCGATCGGATAAATTTTCACGCCTTCGTTGGCCGCCAGTTTTGCGGCGGTCAGCGGCTCGATTTCGCCGCCATTGTTGGCACCGTCGGTGACCAGAATCAGCACGCGGCTCTGCGCCGGGCGCATGCGCAGGCGTTTCAGCGCCAGACCGATGGCGTCGCCGATGGCGGTGTTCTTGCCGGCGATGCCGATCCGCGCTTCGTCGAGCCATACGCGCACGGTGCGTCGATCAAACGTCAGCGGTGCTTGCAGGTAAGCCTGGCTGCCGAACAGGATCAAACCGACCCGGTCACCATCGCGGCTTTCCAGAAAATCACCGAGCAAATGCTGGACCAGCGACAGGCGACTGACGTCTTCGTCGTTCCACTGCATGTCGGGAAAGTCCATCGAACCGGACACGTCCACTGCCACCAGCAGATCGCGACCGCTGGCGGCAATCGGCAGCGGCTCACCGAGCCATTGCGGGCGGGCGGCAGCGATCAGCAGCAACAACCACAGCAGCATGAACGGCGCCTGCTGGCGCCAGGCCGGCAGATTGGCCCGGGCACGGCGGCGGGCGAGGCCTTCCAGATCACCGAGAAAGCTCACTTTCAACGCCGGCTCGCCACTGTCGGCCACCGGCAGCACGAGGCGCATCAGCCACGGCAGCGGCAACAGCACAAAGATCCACGGCCAGGCGAACTCAAACATGCTTGCGGATCCACGTATCGACGGCTTGCGTCAGGCCGGCGATGGCCTTGTCGTCGAGTTTGCATTCGGGTTTGTACGCACCCTCGACGAGTACCATCCAACGAGTCAGGCCGGCGGCAGGGCAACGGTTGTCGAGGAACGCCAGCCACTTGCGCCCGTTGAGGGTGTGGCTCTGGCTGTAGGGGTAATGGTTGCGGCACAGACGTTTGAGCAGGCCATTGAGCTGCTGCAGCCACGCGCCAGCCGGTGCGCCGTCGTAGGGTTTGACCATTTGCGCCAGCTCTGCGAGCGCGGCGATGCGCACCGGATCGAGTGGTATCTCGGTGCGCACGACGGGTTTTTTCTTGATCGGAATGAAACGGCGCAGACGCCACAACGCGTAGCCGATCAGAGGCAGCAGCAAAAGCAGCAACCACCAGCCCGGCGCCGGAGGCCAGAAGGCGATCGGTGGCGGGGAAATCAGCGGTTGCAGTTGTTCGAGGCCGTTCATCGAACGTTCCCCGGACGCTGCGGGTTGAGGAACTCGCGCATCTGCTCGACCATTTCGCTCTGGGTGCTGAGGGGCATCAGTAACACCCGCAGTTTCTGCGCGAGCAATTCCCAGCGAGCGATGCGCGCTTCGGCCTGGGCGCGATAGGTCTGGCGCAGGTCAAAGTTCAGCGTGTCGAGTTCCAGTTGCGCACCGCGCTCGGCGAATCGCAGCAGCCCGGCGGCGGGCAGGGCGTGGTCCAGCGGATCGGACAGCGGCAGCATCAGCAGATCGCAATGGCGCGACAGCAGGCTCAGTTGCTGCTCGGCGCTGTCGCTCAGGGCGCGCTCGTCACAGATCACGATCACCAGACTGCCCGGACGCAATACTTCGCGGGCCCGGCGCAGGGCGACGCCAAACGCATCGCGATCCGGTTCCCGCTCGCTGTGCAGCGACTGATTGACCTTCACCAAGCGGTTGAGCAGTTGCAGCAGGCTCTGCTTGCTGCGGCGCGGCTTGATTTCGTAATGCTCGTTGTCGCCGAACACCAGTCCGCCGACCCGATCGTTGTGGCCCAGCGCAGCCCAGCCGATCAGCGCCGCCGCTTGCGCCGCGAGTACCGATTTGAACATCAGCCCGGAGCCGAAAAACAGCCGCGTGCTTTGCTCGACCATGATGAAAATCGGCCGCTCGCGTTCTTCATGGAACAGCTTGGTGTGCGGCTCCTGAGTCCGTGCGGTGACGCGCCAGTCGATGGTGCGCACGTCGTCGCCGGCCTGATAGACCCGCACCTGATCGAAGTCGACGCCACGACCGCGGAATTTCGAGTGATGCAGGCCGATCAGCGGGCTGCGCTGGCTCGGTGTGGAAAACAGCTGCACTTCGCGCACGCGGTGGCGCATCTCGATCAATTCGGCGAGGGAGATGCGGATACCGGGTTCGGACGGCAGGGAGGCGTTCATGGGGGTCAAGCGACGGCTACGACGTCGAGAATCCGTTGCACCACCCGATCCTGATCGATGCCGGCGGCCTCGGCCTCGAACGACAGAATGATGCGGTGACGCAATACGTCGAACAGCACCGCCTGGATGTCTTCCGGGCTGACGAAGTCGCGACCGGCCAGCCAGGCGTGGGCGCGGGCGCAGCGGTCGAGGGCGATGGAGCCACGGGGGCTTGCGCCGTAGGCAATCCACTCGGCCATTTCCGGGTCGAACTTGGCCGGGTTGCGCGTGGCCATCACCAGTTGCACGAGGTATTCCTCCACTGCATCCGCCATGTACAGACCGAGGATTTCCTTGCGCGCGGCGAAAATCGCTTGCTGGCTGACCCGGCGCTCGGGTTTGGTCTCGCCGTTCAGGGCTTCGCCCCGGGCCTGTTGCAGGATCCGGCGTTCGACGGCGGCGTCCGGGAAACCGATTTTCACGTGCATCAGAAAGCGGTCGAGCTGCGCTTCAGGCAGCGGATAGGTGCCTTCCTGCTCGATCGGGTTCTGCGTGGCCATCACCAGAAACAGCGGCGACAGCTCATAGGTGCTGCGCCCGACACTGACCTGACGCTCGGCCATGGCTTCGAGCAGCGCCGATTGCACTTTGGCGGGGGCACGGTTGATTTCGTCCGCCAGCACCAGGTTGTGGAAGATCGGGCCTTGCTGGAACACGAAACTGCCGGTCTCCGGGCGATAGATCTCGGTGCCGGTGATGTCGGCAGGCAGCAGGTCCGGGGTGAACTGGATGCGATGGAACTGGGCTTCGATGCCCTCGGCGAGTTCTTTGATCGCTTTGGTCTTGGCCAGACCCGGAGCGCCCTCGACCAGCATGTGGCCGTCGGCGAGCAGGGCGATGAGCAAGCGCTCGATGAGTTTTTCCTGGCCGAGAATCTGCGTTGAAAGAAAGGTTCGCAGCGCCAGCAGCGCTTCACGATGTTCCATCGATGACTGTTCCTGGAAAGGGTGGCCACAGGCGTTCGGATAACGCCGGGGCTGGGGGCGTTACTTTAATCCATCGCAGGGGGTGGCGACTAACGGCATTTTGCGCAAAGTGCGGGAAATGACCGGGGCAATTGTTGGAAATTTGTAGGGCGAGGGAGGTGCGGTGTTCTTTCGGGCCTCATCGCGAGCAGGCTCGCTCCCACATTTGAACGGCGTACACCCGTCAGTGTGGGAGCGAGCCTGCTCGCGAAAGGGCCGTCAAGCCAACATCAAATCTGGCTGATAAAGGTGCCAGTACCGTCAAGAATGTTCTTCAGGGTTTCCTCGACCTCGGCCAGATCCACCATGTCCGGGTTGTAGGTGATTTCCAGCACATCATCGCCGTTCAGCGCATCGGCATCCGCCGCCGCGATTTCGATCTTCAGCAGGGTCTTGGTCAGGGTGACCTTCACGCCGTCGAGAGTGGACGGCTCGCCATCCAGCGTGATCTCCAGCTCATCCTCGTCCGGATAGCGGCTCATCAGAAACATTTCGCCCTTGTCGCTGTGGCAGCAGAGCATGGCCATGTTGTCTTCTTCGTCGTCGCACGGGTTGACGATCAAAAGGGCGGTAGTCATTTGCATGGGGAATTCCTGCCTCGGCGGGCTTGTTGGTCGCAATTGGGCGCGATTCTGCCAGCCCCCGGGAATTTCTGCATGTGAGAGTGTCAGAGGATGTGTCGTGAACGCGACACAGGTCAATGGTCATTTCTGGCACGCCTGTACCGTAAAACCGGGGATTCAGACCGGCGTTTCGCCCCATGAATGCTAGTGTTTACCGATGCGCCTGCCCGGGTTTACGTGCCAATGACCGAATATGTCGCAGCACCGCAAGCAGACACATTGTCGCACCCATTAAGCTGCGCAACGGATGAGCACCCGTAAAGGCATTGCCATGGCCCCGCGAGCGGCGCCCGGCAGTCGTTTTTGCAGATGCCCATTCATGGAAGGTGAATGTGACCTGAGTGTCTCGTCCAGCTTCACCCACCTGTCACCCTGTTTCCTCTGCCCGAGATTCAGGAGCAGGGCGACGGAACGCCCCGAAAGGGGTTTTGTACGCGACGCTTTCCATCAATAACAAGCCCAAGCGGAGTACCACAGATGGCGTTCTTCACCGCAGCCAGCAAAGCCGACTTCCAGCACCAACTGCAAGCGGCACTGGCGCAGCACATCAGTGAACAGGCACTGCCACAAGTGGCGCTGTTCGCTGAACAATTCTTCGGCATCATTTCCCTGGACGAGCTGACCCAACGTCGCCTCTCCGACCTCGCTGGCTGTACTCTTTCTGCGTGGCGCCTGCTTGAGCGCTTCGATCACGCGCAACCGCAAGTGCGCGTCTACAACCCCGATTACGAACGTCACGGCTGGCAGTCGACCCACACCGCGGTCGAAGTGCTGCACCACGACCTGCCGTTCCTGGTGGACTCGGTGCGTACCGAGCTGAACCGCCGGGGCTACAGCATCCACACCCTGCAGACCACCGTGCTCAGCGTGCGTCGTGGCAGCAAGGGCGAACTGCTGGAAATCCTGCCGAAGGGCACCACCGGCGAAGGCATCCTGCACGAGTCGCTGATGTACCTGGAAATCGACCGCTGCGCCAACGCGGCCGAACTGAATGTGCTGAGCAAGGAACTGGAACAGGTTCTGGGTGAAGTCCGCGTCGCGGTCGCCGATTTCGAGCCGATGAAGGCCAAGGTGCAGGAAATCCTCACCAAGCTCGATAACAGCGCATTTGCCGTCGATGCCGGCGAGAAGAACGAAATCAAGAGCTTCCTGGAATGGCTGGTGGGCAACCACTTCACCTTCCTCGGCTACGAAGAATTCACCGTGGTCGATCAGGCCGATGGCGGCCACATCGAATACGACCAGAATTCGTTCCTCGGCCTGACCAAGCTGCTGCGCACCGGTCTGACCAACGAAGACCGCCACATCGAAGACTACGCCGTGAACTACCTGCGCGAACCGACCCTGCTGTCGTTCGCCAAGGCTGCACACCCGAGCCGCGTACACCGTCCGGCCTACCCGGACTACGTGTCGATCCGTGAAATCGACGCCGACGGCAAAGTCATCAAGGAACACCGCTTCATGGGCCTGTACACCTCGTCGGTGTATGGCGAAAGCGTACGTGTCATCCCGTTCATCCGCCGCAAGGTCGAAGAGATCGAGCGTCGCTCCGGCTTCCAGGCCAAGGCTCACCTGGGCAAGGAACTGGCCCAGGTTCTGGAAGTGCTGCCGCGTGACGACCTGTTCCAGACTCCGGTCGACGAACTGTTCAGCACCGTGATGTCGATCGTGCAGATCCAGGAACGCAACAAGATCCGCGTGTTCCTGCGCAAAGACCCGTACGGTCGTTTCTGCTACTGCCTGGCCTACGTGCCGCGCGACATCTACTCCACCGAAGTTCGCCAGAAAATCCAGCAAGTGCTGATGGAGCGCCTGAAGGCGACCGACTGCGAGTTCTGGACCTTCTTCTCCGAGTCCGTGCTGGCCCGCGTGCAGCTGATCCTGCGCGTCGACCCGAAAAACCGCATCGACATCGACCCGCTGCAACTGGAAAACGAAGTCATCCAGGCTTGCCGCAGCTGGCAGGACGATTACGCCGCACTGACCGTCGAAACTTTCGGCGAAGCCAACGGCACCAACGTGCTGGCGGACTTCCCTAAAGGCTTCCCGGCCGGTTACCGCGAGCGTTTCGCTGCACACTCGGCCGTGGTCGACATGCAGCACCTGCTCAACCTGAGCGAGAAGAAGCCGCTGGCCATGAGCTTCTACCAGCCGCTGGCCTCCGGCCCGCGCGAGCTGCACTGCAAGCTGTATCACGCCGATACCCCGCTGGCCCTGTCCGACGTGCTGCCGATCCTGGAAAACCTCGGCCTGCGCGTGCTGGGCGAGTTCCCGTATCGCCTGCGTCACAACAACGGTCGCGAGTTCTGGATCCACGACTTTGCGTTCACTGCCGCCGAAGGCATGGACCTGGACATCCAGCAGCTCAATGACACCCTGCAGGACGCGTTCGTCCACATCGTGCGCGGCGACGCCGAAAACGATGCGTTCAACCGTCTGGTGCTGACCGCCGGCCTGCCATGGCGCGACGTCGCGCTGCTGCGTGCCTACGCTCGCTACCTGAAGCAGATCCGTCTGGGCTTCGACCTTGGCTACATCGCCAGCACCCTGAACAACCACACCGACATCGCTCGCGAACTGACCCGGTTGTTCAAGACCCGCTTCTACCTGGCGCGCAAACTGGGCAGCGATGATCTGGACGACAAGCAACTGCGTCTGGAACAAGCGATCCTGACCGCGCTGGACGACGTTCAAGTCCTCAACGAAGACCGCATCCTGCGTCGTTACCTGGACCTGATCAAAGCGACCCTGCGTACCAACTTCTACCAGACCGACGCCAACGGCCAGAACAAGTCGTACTTCAGCTTCAAGTTCAACCCGCACTTGATCCCTGAGCTGCCGAAGCCGGTTCCAAAGTTCGAAATCTTCGTTTACTCGCCACGCGTCGAAGGCGTGCACCTGCGCTTCGGCAACGTCGCCCGTGGTGGTCTGCGCTGGTCCGACCGTGAAGAAGACTTCCGTACCGAAGTCCTGGGCCTGGTAAAAGCCCAGCAAGTGAAGAACTCGGTCATCGTGCCGGTGGGCGCGAAGGGCGGCTTCCTGCCGCGTCGCCTGCCACTGGGCGGCAGCCGTGACGAGATCGCGGCCGAGGGCATCGCCTGCTACCGCATCTTCATCTCGGGTCTGCTGGACATCACCGACAACCTGAAGGACGGCAAGCTGGTTCCGCCGGTCAACGTCGTGCGTCATGACGATGATGACCCGTACCTGGTGGTCGCGGCGGACAAGGGCACTGCAACCTTCTCCGACATCGCCAACGGCATCGCCATCGACTACGGCTTCTGGCTGGGTGACGCGTTTGCGTCCGGTGGTTCGGCCGGTTACGACCACAAGAAGATGGGCATCACCGCCAAGGGCGCGTGGGTCGGCGTACAGCGTCACTTCCGCGAGCGCGGCATCAATGTCCAGGAAGACAGCGTGACCGTGGTCGGCATCGGCGACATGGCCGGTGATGTATTCGGTAACGGTCTGTTGATGTCCGACAAGCTGCAATTGGTTGCCGCGTTCAACCACATGCACATCTTCATCGACCCGAACCCGAACCCGGCCACCAGCTTCGTCGAGCGTCAGCGCATGTTCGACCTGCCGCGTTCGGCATGGTCCGACTACGACACCAGCATCATGTCCGAAGGCGGCGGTATCTTCTCGCGCAGCGCGAAGAGCATTGCCATCTCGCCACAGATGAAAGAGCGCTTCGACATCCAGGCCGACAAGCTGACCCCGACCGAGCTGCTGAACGCCTTGCTCAAGGCGCCGGTGGATCTGCTGTGGAACGGCGGTATCGGTACTTACGTCAAGGCCAGCAGCGAAAGCCACGCCGATGTCGGCGACAAGGCCAACGATGCACTGCGCGTGAACGGCAACGAGCTGCGCTGCAAGGTAGTGGGCGAGGGCGGTAACCTCGGCATGACTCAACTGGGTCGTGTGGAGTTCGGTCTCAATGGCGGCGGTTCCAACACCGACTTCATCGACAACGCCGGTGGCGTGGACTGCTCCGACCACGAAGTGAACATCAAGATCCTGCTGAACGAAGTGGTTCAGGCCGGCGACATGACCGGCAAGCAACGCGATCAGTTGCTGGCGAGCATGACCGACGAAGTCGGTGGTCTGGTGCTGGGCAACAACTACAAGCAGACCCAGGCCCTGTCCCTGGCTGCCCGCCGTGCCTACGAGCGTGCCGCCGAGTACAAACGCCTGATGAGCGACCTGGAAGGCCGTGGCAAGCTGGACCGCGCCATCGAGTACCTGCCGACCGAGGAACAGCTCACCGAGCGCGCCGCGACCGGTAAGGGCCTGACGCGTCCGGAACTGTCGGTTCTGATCTCGTACAGCAAGATCGACCTCAAGCAGCAGCTGCTGGACTCGCTGGTGCCGGACGACGACTACCTGACCCGCGACATGGAAACCGCGTTCCCGCCGAGCCTGGTCAGCAAGTTCGCCGATGCCATGCGTCGTCACCGTCTGAAGCGCGAGATCGTCAGCACCCAGATCGCCAACGATCTGGTCAACCACATGGGCATCACCTTCGTTCAGCGACTCAAAGAGTCCACCGGCATGACTCCGGCGAACGTGGCAGGCGCTTACGTGATCGTGCGTGACATCTTCCACCTCCCGCACTGGTTCCGTCAGATTGAAGCCCTGGACTATCAGGTTTCCGCTGACGTGCAACTGGAGCTGATGGACGAGCTGATGCGTCTGGGCCGTCGCGCTACGCGCTGGTTCCTGCGTGCCCGTCGCAACGAGCAGAACGCCGCCCGTGACGTCGCGCATTTCGGTCCGCACCTGAAGGAGCTGGGCCTGAAGCTGGACGAACTGCTGAGCGGCGAAATCCGTGAAAACTGGCAGGAGCGTTATCAGGCTTACGTGGCTGCCGGTGTACCGGAATTGCTGGCGCGTATGGTGGCGGGTACGACCCACCTCTACACGCTGCTGCCGATCATCGAAGCGGCCGACGTGACTGGCCAGGATCCGGCCGAAGTGGCCAAGGCGTACTTCGCCGTGGGCAGCGCGCTGGACATCACCTGGTACATCTCGCAGATCAGCGCCTTGCCGGTTGAAAACAACTGGCAGGCCCTGGCCCGTGAAGCGTTCCGCGACGACGTCGACTGGCAGCAACGCGCGATCACCATCGCCGTTCTGCAAGCGGGCGGCGGCAACCTGGACGTCGAAGAGCGTCTGGGGCTGTGGATGGCGCAACACGACGCGATGATCCAGCGCTGGCGCGCCATGCTGGTGGAAATCCGTGCCGCCAGCGGCACCGACTACGCCATGTACGCGGTGGCCAACCGTGAGCTGAACGACGTGGCGCTGAGCGGTCAGGCGGTCGTGCCTGCTGCGGCGACGGCGGAGCTTGAGCTTGCTTGAGTAGCCGTTGAATGAAAAAGCCCCCGCATTGTGAGATGCGGGGGCTTTTTTTGCCTGATGGTTTTATCGTAACTGCAAGTTATGTCCTTGTTTGTTATCAAGCATCGACACTTTATCTGTCGGTCTGGTCAGTAAATTACTGAGCGACTGGTCAAACTTCTGCAATGCCCGAACCTGAACTTCCTGCTGCTGATTAATATCCGCAACTATCTCCTCCGAACGCTTGAAGTCCGCCCACACCGGCGTCAATTCTTTCGCCTCGGACCCTTTGGCCGTCCCGATATAGTTCAACTTCCCGTCATAAAAGTCCGCACTCACATCGGCCTTGATGTCCGAACTGCGCGAGGTAATCAACTGGCTGTGAGTATCGACGATCGCCACCACATCCGGATTCGCCGCACGCAGGCTCTGCATGTCCGGGTACACCGTGACCGAGCCGAACTGGCGTTGCAGCGAGGCTTTCACCCAGTCCACCGCCATGTCCGGTTTCGAGGTGGCGACGTAGGCGTCATGGATCGGCTGCACCAATAAACTCTGGCCGAAACCAGTGCCGGCGTTGGCCTGATACTCGCGCAGGTATTCGCGGTTGGTCTGGGTGCTCGGGCTGTAGACGACGCCCAGCGAGACAGCGGGGCCGCTTTTCACCTGAGCGGCGCTGCTGCGCCCGACGGGTTGGGTGAACAGTGTGTCGAGGGAGGAAACCGCTTTGGGGGCGGTAGGAACTGAACAGGCGGACAACGCTAAAACCGATATCGCCAACGTACTGGCAAAGGCAAGTTTCATGGTGAGTCTCCCGTGAAGCAACTTCAGTCGGAAAGTCAGGAATGTCGGGGTTCATTAAATAGAACCGGCGACAGTTGCCTCAGACTACTCCCGCCAAACTGAAAACAACCTGACAATTTGCTGAATGACTGTCATGCAATAGTTTTATTGGCTGTAAGGGTTTTTGATTAATTGCCACGGGAAATAAAAAAGGCGCAAATCAACAATTTGCACCTTTTATTTATGGCTGGTTAAACAACCATCAGTTTTTCAATGGGATCAGCACTTGCTCGTCCGGCGACAGCACCATGAACACCAGCAACTTGGCAGGTTTGGTTTGGCTGGCGTTTTTCGACACCAGATGTTCGGAGCCTGCCGGTTCGTACCAGAACTGGCCTTTCTTGTAGGTGATCGCTTGTTCACCCTTGACCTGGGACGTCACTTCGCCTTCGAGCACATAGGCCATGGCGGTGCCGTCGTGTTTGTGGGCGATGGAGGACTGGCCGGGTTTGTAGTCGACTTCGATCATCATGGCTTTCTTGCCGGGGACGTTTTTCAGCATTTGGTCCTGCAGGACCGAGACCTTTTCGGAGGCATCGTGGGCCATGGCGGCGGCAGAAACAGACAGGGCGAGAGCGGCAGCGAAAATGGGCAGGAGTTTCATGGCGGGTCACCTGTGAAGTGGGGGAGTCGGCTTTCACAGTAGTCCGCGACGTGATGCATTCAAACGGCCAATATTCGGGAAGATCAGGTGACCAATCCAAGTATTTCAGTGCTGCCAAATACGCAATCGCGAGCAGGCTCGCTCCCACAAGTGTTGTGTTGTTCACAGATCATATGAACGACATAGAAACTGTGGGAGCGAGCCTGCTCGCGATGGGGCCTTTAAGGTCAAACGATAGGAAACGAGTTGAAATCCACGCTATTGGCCAGTCGACTATCGATCAAATCAATAAACCCCTGCGCCTCAGGCCGGTTGAAGTGCGCCTGCATCGCCGCCTCCGACTGCCAACGAGCACTGACCGTCCAGCGGTGGCTGTCGTCGGGGCAGCGGTCGACGAGATAGGAATCACAGCCCGGCGTTTCGCGAAGGGTTTCGACGATCTTCTGCAACTGCCTGCCCAGCTCCTCGGAGCGGCCGGCCGCAGCCTGCACCTGTACGGTGTTGATCACTTCGTTGGACATTGCTCACACTCCTGAATCAGGCCGGACGAATCCTGCTCATTGAGGGATAACGCCTGTGCAGAATAGGCCTGCACCCCCGGATCACCAATAACCAATCGGCGGGTAATCCGTTAGACCAATCTACCCGGCGACCTGTTGCAGAATGTCGCGCAGGCGATCCAGCGCGATATCGATGTCCAAGGTCTCGATAGCGCCGAAGCCGAAGTACATTCCGCTTCTGGCCGGCTGCTGGTAATAGAAGCCGTCGATGGCGTACAGGCCGACTTCGACCTTTTTCGCCAGTTCAATCACCAGCGGCAAGTCGATCGGCACCCGGCAGAACACCGCCATATGAAAGCCCGCGCTGGCCGGCACGGCCTCCAGCCACGGCGACAGGTCGGTCGCCATGCGCGCCAGGATCCGCTCGCGGCGCTGGGCGTAAACGGTGTGGCAGCGGCGAATGTGCTTGAGCAGGCAACCCTCGGCGATGAACTTGGCCAGCGCCCATTGCGGCAGGGTGGAGGCGTGCAGGTCGGTGAGCTGCTTGGCACGGATCACCGCTTCGAGGATTGCTGGCGGCAGGATTGCGTAGCCCAGCCGCAGCTCCGGCAGCAGGGTTTTCGAGAAGGTGCCGACGTAGGCGACGATGCCGCGCTGATCGAGGTTGTGCAGCGAATCCGTCGGCCGGCCCTCGTAGCGGAATTCGCTGTCATAGTCGTCCTCGATGATGATCGCGCCGAGCTCGTAGGCCCGGGCCAGCAAGGCCTCGCGCCGCGCGTGGCTCATCGGCATGCCCAGCGGGAACTGGTGCGACGGCGTCACGTAGATCAACCGGGTGCCGTCGGGAATGTGCTCGACCTGAATTCCTTCCGCATCCACCGGCACCCCGACCACGGTGGCGCCGTGAGTGCCGAACAACAGCCGCGCCGGCGGATAACCCGGATCTTCCATCGCCACCAGACTGCCGGGGCGCAGCAGCACCCGGGCGATCAAGTCCAGCGCCTGTTGCGCGCCGTTGCACACCACGATGTCCTCGTCCTGACAGTTCACCCCACGGGAAAACGCGATGTGCCGGGCAATCGCATTGCGCAGCGCCGGCAAGCCTTCCGCCACGCTGTAGAAGCCCTTGGACCCCGCCATTTGCCGCATGGCGTGGGAGACACAGCGGCGCCAGTCATCGTGGGGGAACTGGCCCTTGCTGGTGGCGCCGCCGATGAAGTCGTAACGCAGCGAGCCTTCCAGCGTCGGATGGCGCAGGAACACCGGCAGGTTGCACCAGCTCTCGATCACCTCGGAACTGGCCAGTTCGGAATGACTTTGCTTGCGCTGCACCGGTGTCGAGCGGGCGTTGACGTAGGTGCCTTTGCCGATGACGCCGGTGAGGAAGTTTTCGTAAGTCAGCTGCGCGTAAGTGTCGGAAATGGTCTTGCGCGAAATCCCCAGTTGCTCGGCGAGCAAGCGGCTGGGCGGCAGCTGCGTGCCGGCGGCCAGACGCCCGGATTCAATGGCGCCGCGCAGTTGCTGGTACAACTGACAGGCCAGATCCTTGCGGCCGTTGATCACGACATGAAGTTCCATACCGACGGGGCTCTCCGGGAAATTGAGTGTGCCGGCCAGATTACTCCCGAATGCGCTGTCGACAGTAGTTGCGCATCACAAATACCCAAAATTGGCCCCGATCCAATGTGGGAGCGAGCCTGCTCGCGATAGCGTCCTGTCACTCACCATTGATGATGCAGACAAAGCGCCATCGCTAGCAGGCTAGCTCCCACAAGGTTTTGTGTTTGGTATTAATCAGTGGTGTAGCGGTTTTCCGTGCAATTGGGGCTGTAATGCTGGTCGGCCAGCGCTTACCGTGAAATCACTCTTCTGCTGCCCGAGACCCGCCCATGTCCCCGCGTCTGGATTACTACAGCGCTTCACCCAAAGCCATGAAAGCGATGATTGCCCTGGAAGCGCTGACCAGCAGCCTGAGCATCGAACCGCCGCTGCTGCACCTGATCAAGATTCGCGCCTCGCAACTCAACGGCTGCGCGTTCTGCACCGACATGCATTCGGTGGAAGCGCGGCGGGCAGGGGAGACGGATCGGCGGCTGTACGCCATCGCGGTCTGGCGCGACAGCGGCTTCTTCAACCTGCGCGAACGGGCCGCACTGGCCTGGACCGAGGCAGTGACGCTGCTGGCGGATAGCCGGGTGCCTGACGATGTTTACCAGCAGGCGCGGGAGCAGTTCAACGAGACCGAACTGGTGGACCTGACCATGGCTGTCAGCACCATCAACAGCTGGAACCGCCTGGCGGTGAGCTTCCGGCAGATCCCCGCAGACCATTGATCAATGCCAAGCACAAAATCCTGTGGGAGCTAGCCTGCTAGCGATGGCGGTTTTTCCGCGTCGTCAATGGTGACTGGCAGGACGCTATCGCTAGCAGGCTAGCTCCCACAGGCCCCGTACGCCAATTCCGGGTATTTGCTGTCGAGGTCGCAAACGGGAGTCATAGCGACTGACAAGCTGCCTCTCCACGGATGCTTTGCTGCGCTCTTCAGTTCGGTGGCCGCTGCGGTTTCACCGACGTGCCAAACGTGTTGCCCATCCGTGTACTGGTAGCCGCCGGCGTCGCCAGCCCCACCTGATTCGGCGGGCGCTTGTTGATCGGCACATTCATCGCTTCCTGATTCTTCTGCGCAGCCGCCGCGCCATCGGGGTTGTTGCCCATCTGCTGGCTCAGGCAGTCGTAATTCGGCGCCTTGTAACCGCCCACGGTCACCTCGACGCAACCCACTGCCTGCTCGGCATGTACGCCGCCCGACAGCGTCAAAACCAACCCGCTCAGCGCCAATGTCCACAGTGATTTCATGTGTGCCTCCTGGCCGACCCGAAGGGGCCGCTCTAGCTCAAGAGTCTAGTGCAACGGCGGCGTCGATCCCGTGATGGTTTTTTTGCAGTGGCCGTCACACCAGATTCATAAACAGCCCTCAGGATGACGGTTTTCAGGGGTGCATCAGCCGTGCAGCGAGGCCGTGCCAGGGAGGATGTTGTGCGCTCAGCGCTCATGCGCCAGCTCTGTCTGGGGCTGCTGCTTGGCTTGTTTCTGAGCCGCGCCAGCGCCGATCCGGTGCCGGCGACGATGCGCATGACGCTGCACATCCCGGCCCAGGAACTGGCCCGCGCCCTCGATCAGTTCAGCCGCGCCACCGGCATGGCGGTGCTGGTTGACAGTCAGCTGAGTCGCGGTCGACGCTCGTTGGCGGTGGACGGTGAATTCACCGCCGCCGAAGCGTTGCGCCGGATGCTCGGCGGCAGTGGGCTGATGGCCAAGTACAGCCGCGACGACGCGTTTACCTTGCAGGTTGCGCAAGTCGAGGACGTGCCGTTGCCGGCGGAGAAACCGACCCCCGCCAGCGTCGCGGTCAACCGCAGTTACGCCACGGCGGTGCAGGCGGCTATCGAACGCAACCTGTGCCGTTCGCCGCTGACCCGGCCCGGCAGTTTTCGCGCGGTGTTGCAGCTGTGGATCGGTCGCGACGGCGTGGTGCAGCACAACCGGTTGGTCACCACCACCGGCGATGTTCGGCGCGATACAGCGCTGGTAGACAGTTTTCACACGCTCAAAATCGACCGGCCCACACCCGGCGCATTGCGCCAGCCAGTCACGTTGCTGTTGTTACCCGAATCGTCAGGAAAGCGCATGGAATGCACACAATGGGAAGGAGTTTCCGGGGGATGAAAGACGCCGGACAAAGTTCGATGGTCCAGCTGTTCCTGACGTCCTACGAGGACTTTCGGGTGCGCCTGCGACGCCGTCTCGGCTCGGAGGACCTGGCCAACGACGTGCTGCAAGAAACCTGGCTGCGGGTCGACCGCATGGAAGCGCCGCCGAACCTGCTGCGGCCCAACGCCTACCTCTATCGCATGGCCCTGAACATCGCCGCCGACCGCCGCCAGGCCGATGCGCGGCTGCTCACCGGCAGCGAAGTCGAAGAACTGCTGCAAGTCAGCGACGAAGTGCTGGACCCGATGCGCGTGGTCGGCGGCCAAAAGGAAATCCAGTCGCTGCTCAGCGCCCTCTACGAGCTGCCGGCCCGACGTCGCCGGATCTTCATCGCCGCACGCCTGGAAGAAGCGCCGCATCTGGAAATCTCCCAGCGTTTCGGCATCTCCACGCGCATGGTCGAGAAGGAAATCAAGGCTGCCCTCGGACACTGCGCGGCCAAACTGGAAAGAAAAGTGTTTCAGCGGTTCGGTCGCGGGGCCGGAAAACCGTCTAGTGAATGAAGCTCCGATTGAGTGTCCCGATCAACCCGTCGAGTACCTGTGCGTTTTGAACATCTTCCGTCTGACACCTGCCGAGCCCACGCCTGCCGAGCGTCTGCAAAGCGAAGCCCGCGACTGGCTGATCCTGCTGACCTCCGGCGGCGCCACGGTCGCCGACGCCCGAGCGCTGCGCCAGTGGTGCGCGCAAAGCCCCGAACACGCCCGCGCCTTCGAAGAGTGCAAGGCGTTGTGGCACCTGCTGCAACCGGCGGCCGAAGCGATGCAGGCGCCACGACGGTTTGGACGCCGGGCGTTTCTCGGCGGCGCGATTGCCGCGTCGGCTGCGTTCTTGCTGGTGCGCGGCACGATTCCGGGCGGCTTCTCCGGGCTCGGCGCCGATTACATCACCGAGGTTGGTCAGCAACGTCGGGTCGAACCGGCCGATGGTTTGAGCCTGGAATTGAACACCCAGACCCGCATCAACCAGCGTTCGGTGGATGAAGGCGTGCAGGGCTTTGAACTGGTCAGCGGAGAGGTCGAAGTGCAGACCGCGCGGCTGCCGATGGCGATGCAGGCCGGTGGCGGTTGGTTGCGGGCGAGCAGGGCGCGGTTCAACCTGCGCAACCTTGATCAGCAGGTTTGCGTGACGTGCCTGGATGGCGCGGTGGACGTGGAAGTCGAAGGCCGAAGTCTGCGCCTGGAACCGGGCCAGCAATTGACCTATGACGCGCAGCAGGTTGGCACCGTGCAAAGCGTAGATACGGCGGCGGTGATGAACTGGCGTCAGCAGGTACTGGTGTTCAACGGCACGACCCTCAGTCAGATGATCGACGAGATCAACCGCTATCGTCCGGGCATGTTGTTGCTGCTCAATCGGGAGCTCGGCCAGCGCCGCGTACAAGCACGTTTCTCCCTCGACCAACTGGCCGGCGTAGGCGCACTGATCCGTGATGCCTACGGCGTCAAATGCACCGAGTTGCCGGGTGGCGTCGTAGTCCTCAGCTAACCCAACACAACACCCACAAACACCCCATACCCCCTGTGGGAGCCAGCCTGCTGGCGATGAGGGCAGCACATCCGACATCTCATTGCCTGACCCACCGCATCGCCAGCAGGCTGGCTCCCACAAAGTTCAACAGTGACCGCCGCTACTGCAACGGCCCCATCACCTGCCGATACTTCTCCGGCCCTTGCGGTGTTTGCCGAGTCAACCGCACCTCCAACCCCAACGGATCCTCCCGCCGATTCCCGCTCAACTGCCGCCACCCCTTGTCCATCTCCCAAACCCGCACCTGCAAATCACTCACCTCACCCAAAACCGCCACCCCAGCCGTAGGCGCCGGCAACGGATACCGACTGCGCGCCGGCGCCACCGCGCGATACAGCGTGTCCCCCTTGAGCCACCAGCGCACCCGCTGCAACGCCCCCGGTTGATCCGCCGCACTACGAATGATGTCCAGCCGAAACCCCTTGCTGTCACTGCTGCGCACTGTAACGGCAGGCGGCGCAGTCGCCGGTTCATCCTCGGTGCCGACCTTCTTCGGCTCCGTCAGCTCGATCCCGGCGCGCATCTCCACATCCCGCTGCATCTGATTCAACGCCCGCAACAGGCTGTCACTCTGCTCACCACTGGCCTGCAAATGCTTGTCGGCGCGCGTGACGCTGTCCAGCCCCTTCCAGGCAATCAAACTGACCACCGCCATCAACAGAATCGCGACCATCACCTCGATCAGCGTAAAACCTTGTTGTCTGTTCATTGCACGCTAATCCGGCCCGAAGCATCGCGCAGCACACTCAACCGATTGAGCCCGTCAGACAGCGTCAACTGCAGCGGCGGATTGATCCACTCCGCGTTCAGCACTAGCTTCTGCTTCGGCTCCAACCGCACCTCCAGCTTCGGACTCTGCCAGGGACGCGGCCGCAACTGCGGGTCCCGATCGAAATGATCAAAACCCTTACCACTGTCGCTACGCCGACTGAACCGAAACCCCTTGCCATCGCTCAACCACGCAATCGGCCGGCCATCCGCACGGGCCTCAGCCTGAGCAATCTGCAGCAACTGCGCCACGCGCTCGGCGTCCTTGCGCAGCAACTGCAACGGATCGGGCTTGATACTCAAACTGATCGCCGCACTGGCGATACCGATGATCACCAGCACCACCATCAACTCGATCAGCGTAAAACCCTGCTGCCTGCACCGGTTCATCGAATGCGCACTCCCTTGCGTCCAGCCAGTCCCAAAAAACCATCCTGCACGGCCAACATGTAAGGCGTGTGAAATAAAACCGTGAGAATTGCCGCGTAGTCTGGTCACCGGGACTAAAAGGAGATTCAGCCCATGAGATTCACCGCACGCTTTTCACCCCCCCAAATCATCCAGGCCGCCGCACTGCTGGCCGCCCTGGTCGGCATCGCCACCTGGTCATCCCTGCTCCTGACCACCGCCGAATCCCACACCCCGGCGGCCACGCCGCAACTGCTCGCGGCGCGTAGCGACAATCCTGCGTTGCAGTGGTTTTCCAACCGCACGGCGCCGGTGGAGATCAAGGTCAGCGGCGTGATGGCGGGGAGTCGTGGGGCGGTGGCGATTTTGAGTTTGAACGACGGGCCGCCGAGGAGTTTTTTGCAGGGGGAGCGGGTG
>NZ_QWFC01000025.1:0-24234 GCF_003576265.1 Pseudomonas sp. 91RF | reverse complement strand
AGATGTGTATAAGAGACAGGCCACTACCTCCGCCGCCTCCACCGCTTCCTCCACCCCCACTTCCACCTTCCTTGGCCTGAACGCTGGACACCCCGGACAGGTTGTCCGGGATCAATACGGTGGACGCCGACAGGACTGCGCCGATGGCCATTGCGAGCATGAGCTTTTGAATGTGCATATCGTTCTCCGTCTTTGTTGTCTTGATTGGGAACGTGGATGTGCCTTGTTTGCGTGTGATCCGACCCGTTCCCGGGGTCAGTGGATACTCGATGCGAGTTCGAAGATCGGGATGTACATCAGGATCACGATCACCCCGATCAACAGACCGATGAAGGTCATGAGCAGCGGTTCGAACAGCCGCACGAACCACTCGATCCAGCGGCTGATTTCCTCGTCGTAGAAGTCGGCGCTGCGCTCCATCATTTGCCCGAGGTTGCCGGACTGCTCGCCGGCGCGCAGCAGGCGCAGGGATACGGGCGTCACCAGCCGATTGAGCTCCAGCGCGGTGGACAGCGATTGCCCCTCGCGCACCCGCTCGCAGGCCTGGTCGAGCCGCGCCCGTGAGGCCACGGTGAGCAGGCCGCGCACCATGCCCATGGCCGTCACCAGCGGAATCCCGCCTTGCAGCAGAATCCCCAGTGATCGGTAAAACCGCGCCAGCTCATACATGAAGATCCGCTGGTGCACGGCCGGCAGTTTTTCCACCAGCCGGTCCAGCCCACGGCGGAACGCCGGTTGTTTCTGCAACACGGCGAGGGCGGTGATGATCGCCGCCAGAATCCCGAAAAATTCACCCTGATGCGCGTGCAGGAACATGCCGCTGCTCATCAAAATCTGCGACAGCCATGGCAGGTTCGAGCCCAGCCCTTCGAATACCAGACTGAAGCGCGGCACCACGTACCCCATCAGAAACAGCACCACGCCACCGCCGACCACCAGCAACAGCAAGGGGTAGATCGACGCGCTGACGATCTTCTGCCGCACCTCGTCCATGCGCTGGCGATAGCTGACATAACGGCCCAGCGCATCGCCGACCGCGCCGGTTTTCTCGCTGGACTGTACCAGCGCCACGTACAGCGGCGGGAAGACCGCCGACAACTGGGCCAGTGCCTGGGAGAACGACTTGCCCTCGTACAACAGCCGAACGAGCTCACTCAGGGTTTTGCGCGCAGCGGGCGCGGTTTCTTTTTCTGCCAGGCTTTCCAGTGCATCGATCAACGGCAGGCCGGCATTGAGCAGCGTGGTCAGTTCCTGGCTGAACAGCACCAGATTGAAGGTCTCACGCTGGCTCAGGCGCAACGAGCGCCAGTGGCGCTCGGCGTGCAGGCTGACCACGCGCAAGCCCTGATCCTCGGCGATGCGCCGCGCTTCGTTGTGACCGGGCGCCTCGATGTTCAGCGACACCACGCCGGCTTTGCCCACTGCCTTCAGATGAAAACGCATGCCGTGTGCTCCGCTTATTGCCAGTTGGTGATTTCGGCGTTTTCGCCTTCGCCACCGGGCTGGCCGTCCTTGCCCATCGACAGCAGGTCGTACTCGGCGTTTTCGCCGGGGTAGCGGTAGGTGTAGTTGCGGCCCCAGGGGTCCTGCGGGAGTTTTTTCTGCAAGTACGGGCCGGTCCATTTCGCCTCGTCGCTCGGTGCGGTCACCAGTGCCTGCAAGCCTTGTTCGGTGGACGGGTAGTGGCCGACTTCCAGCCGATACAAGTCCAGCGCCTTGCTCAGGCCTTCGATCTGCGCCTTGGCGACTTTCACTTCGGAGCGCCCCAGCTGGGCGAAGTATTTGGGCGCGACGATCCCGGCCAGCAGGCCGAGCACCACCAGTACCACGAGCAATTCGAGCAGGGTGAAACCCCGTTGGGCGCGCGGACGAACATGCAGCTTCATGATGACCTCCGGTGAGTGGCAGCCGAGTCGCCCCAGGGCCTATGCAATTGCCATGCTCAGCCTCCGATAATTCCTGCGTCCGGGCTGAAGCCCTTGAAATACGGGCCTTTCAATAGTCGGCACAGTGCTTGCGTACGGCTGATTCACGACAGGTCAGTGGGGCATTTCCCCCAATTTTTCGGGCCTGTCAGGGGAGGCCCAATGCTCAATCCAATCTGCGCAGGACTGCTTGGCTGCATGCTGCTGACCGGCATCGCCGAAGCCGATGTGTTTGTCTCCGTGGACGCCAGGGGCAGCTATGTGCTGTCCAACGTTCACCGCCCCGGACGCACCTACGAACGGGTGATTCACGAGGCGCAAATGCCCGTGGTCAGCCTCGACCGACAACCGCAGTTGATCGCCAATCAGCCTTACGCCGAGCTCGTGTCGGCTGCCGCTGCAGCCAATCACTTGCCCGAGGCACTGCTGCACGCGGTGATCAACGCCGAGTCGAACTACAACCCCGGCGCGACATCGCCCAAAGGGGCCGGCGGGCTGATGCAACTGATGCCCGACACCGCCCGCGAACTGGGGGTGACCGACGTCTACGACCCCCGCGCCAACATCCAGGGCGGGGCCCGGTATCTCAAGCGCCTGATGACCCTGTTCGACAACGATATCGCCCTCGCCGTAGCGGCCTACAACGCCGGCCCCGACGCGGTGTTGAGCCGTGGACGGGTGATCCCGCCGTTTGCCGAAACCCAGCGTTATGTGCCCAGCGTCCTGCGTCAGTACCGGCGTTTGCAGGGGCTGGCGGCAGACGCGCCGTTGTAAAGCTTCAACCCGGTTTTCCCCACTTTCGGGGCAAATCCGCCGGGTCGGAAAAACGGGGAATCGGGTGGGGAATATCCCCCGGATTCTCAAATGATTTCGGTAACTGATTGAACAGAAACACGATTTTTTGTGGCATGCGGATTGCTCCGAGGGCTTTGTCGAGAATCATTCCCTGTGAGCACCCACTACGAGGTTTCCGATCATGGTTGGCATTCACCACGCACCGTCCCTGCTGAACTGGCTGCTGTTGCTGGCCTCGATGCTCAGCGTCGAACTGGCCAGCGCCGCCGTGCGCTGCGAACGCAATCTGGTGGCCAACGTCGTGGCCTTCGATCAGCCGCTGATGTTCAACCGCCTCGGCGCGCAGAACGTCAACGGCATGATGTTCGCCTTGCGCCGCGACGTGGTCGATGACCACGACCGGTCACTGGCACAGGGCGGTTCGGCGGTGCCGGGCAAAGTGTCGCTGCGCCCGGACAAGCGCCCACGGCCACTGGTGCTGCGCGTGGCAGCGGGGGATTGCCTGACCATCAACCTGCAGAATCTTCTGGCGTATCAGGCCAACCCCAATCATCACGCCGAGCCCGAGGGCGAAGCGGAAAACGCCAACGTCGGCGAAGCCTTCAAGGCCGACGAACAAGTCGCCGACCGACATGTCGGTTTCCAGGTCAACGGCCTGCAAGCGGTGAACAGCATCGACGACATCGCCTCGTTCACCGGGCGCAACGCCAACAGTCTGGTCGCCCCCGGCGCCAGCCGTTCCTATCTGTTGTACGCCGAGCGCGAAGGGGCGTTCGATGTCAGCAGCCGGGGCGCGACGTTCGGCGGGGAGGGCGCGGCCGGCAACAATGCCAATGGCCTGTTTGCCCAAGTGGTGGTCGTGCCCAAGGGCGGCCGCACTTACCGCAACACCCTCACCGAAGAAGAAATGCGCCTGGCCAGCACGGGCCGCACTCCCGCCGGACACCCCATCGTCGATTACCAGGCCCGCTACCCGCAACGCGAGCCGTGGCTGCGCGAAGGCAAGGCCGGTTCGCCGATCATCAGCATGGTCGACGGCAGTGAAATCATCTCCAGCGAAATCGACGCCATCGTCATGGGCAGCAACCCCGACGGCAGCTTTCCGCCGATCACCTATCCGCTGGAGTCGGTGGGCAAACGCAACCCGGCGCTGCCCAATCGTTTAGAGCCGTTCCGTGATTTCGCCGCGCAGTTCCAGGACGAAACCGCCGTCACCCAGGCGTTCCCGGCGTACTTCGCCGACCCGGTCATGGGCCATGTGCTGGAGCCGACCCGCGATTCCTTCATGATCAACTACGGTGCCGGCGGCATGGGCGCCGAAGTGATTGCCAACCGTCTGGGCGTAGGGCCGATGCACGATTGCCTGTCCTGCGCCTACGAAGAATTCTTCCTCAGCTCGCACACCGTCGGTGACGTGGCGATGCTGGTGGATGTGCCGGCCAACTCCGGGCTTGAGAACATCGCCCCTGGCCAGACTCCGCGCGCTGATCAGGTCGGCGTCAAAGCGACGATGGCCCTGTATCCGTCAGAGCCGTCGAACGTCGCCCACAGCTACATCGGTGACTTCGTCAAATTCCGCAACACCCACAACGGGTACGAACACCACATCTTCCACTTGCACGGCCACCAGTGGCTGTTCAACCCCAACGATGACAACTCCGATTACGTCGACGCCCAGGGCATCGGCCCGGGCGCGGGCTACACCTATGAAATCGCCAATGGCGGCTCGGGCAACCGCAACCGGGTGGCCGGTGATGCGATCTACCACTGTCACTTCTATCCGCATTTCGCCCAGGGCATGTGGGCCATGTGGCGGGTGCACGATGTGTTTGAAGAAGGCACCCGACTGGAGGTCTCCGAGCAAGGTGCCGACAGTTTCCACAGCGAGCCTTATGCCCTGCGCAGCGGCAAACCTGCTGCCGGCGCCCGCGCCTTGCCGGATGGCGAAATCATTGCCGGTACGCCCATTCCAGCCATCGTGCCGCTGCCGGGCAAAGCCATGGCGCCGATGCCGGGCAAAGTCGTCGTGGTGCCAAAAATCGGCGAAACCCTGGTCGCCGGCCACGATGAGGAAGAAGAGGGCGACGACGATCACCATGGCGGCAACGCTGGCGGGCAAGCCGTGGGTTCGCTGGCCCTGGTTGATCGCAGCGAAGCCAACCGCAACGCCGATGGCAGCTTGAAAAACCCCGGCTATCCGTTCTGGATCGGCGGCATGGAAAGCTCGGTCGGGCAACGTCCGCCGACCCCGCCGCTGGACATGCTCGACGCCGCCACCGCGCAATCGTTGAAATCCAGCGGCAAGGCGCTGTGGGCCAATCTCGACCCGAATCAGTCCGGTGGCTGGGACGGCGGCTTGCCACGCCATGCACTGGACGGCAAATCCGCCGGCGGCGAAGCGCTCACCGTGACCACGTCGCTGGATTTCTCCAAGGCAGTCACCCGCGCCAAACCGATCTATCTGCCCGAGGAAGGCACCGAAGTCGAACAGGCCGCCATGGCCTTCCACGCGAAAAAGGATCACCCAAGCTTTGCCTTGCTGCCCGGTAATCAAGTGGTGGCCAAGGCTTTCCGCACCAACGGCGCTTTGCCGATTGCCGGCGCGCCGTATTACGAACCGTGCATGGACGACCGACAAAAACGTCTGACCAGCAGCGCCGGCACCGGCGAATTCAATAGCGGCGAGCGTCTTGATGGTATGTCGTTTGTCGGGGCCTCGGCCTTTACCGCCGACCGGCCACGGGTCTACAAAGCGGCCAACATCCAGTTCGACGCGGTGTACAACAAGGTCGGTTATCACTTCCCGCAAGCCCGGATCCTGGCGCTGTGGGAAGACGCCTGGCCGGTGATCACCAAGCAGCGTCCGCCAGAGCCGCTGGTGATGCGCATGAACACCTTCGACTGCGTGCAGTACCAACAAACCAACCTGGTGCCGGCCGTCTACGAGATGGACGACTATCAGGTGCGCACCCCGACCGACGTGATCGGCCAGCACATTCATTTGCCGAAGTGGGACCTGACGGCGGCCGACGGCTCCTCCAACGGCTGGAACTACGAGGACGGTGTGCTTTCCCCCGGCGCCGTGCAGGAGCGCGTGCATGCGATCCGCGAGTACAACCAGTGCGCCGGCACCGACCCGCGCGACGGCACTCCGGCCTGCCCGAAAGCCAAGGCGCATCCGTTCTTCGGCCAGTACGGTCGCAGCGACTGGATGGGTGCGCGCACGGCGATGCAGCGCTGGTTCGTCGACCCGGTGATCAACAGCAAAGGCGTGGATCGCGGCCTGGGCACGATCTTCACCCACGACCACCTCGGCCCGTCGACGCACCAACAGATCGGCCTCTACGCCACCGTGCTGGCTGAACCCGCCGGTTCCACCTGGTTCCACGCCGAAACCGGCGAGCCTCTGTACAGCGGCGCGCGGCAGGACGGCGGGCCGACGTCGTGGCAAGCAGTGATCAATACCGGCGACCTCGACGGCGACGGCTTGAACGACAGCTTCCGCGAGTTCTTCCTCGAATACAGCGACTTCCAGCACGCCTATGAAGCCGGGGTGTATGTGGGCGCCGGCCCGAACGGCATTCCGAATGCCCAAGCGTTCCCGGCCACGGCCGACAGCTTCCGCTTCGCGATCAACCCGCCGGTGCGCAACAACGCCGGCAACCTGCTCGAAGCGGTGGTCGAGGCGCGCGGCGGGATCAAACCGGGTTGCCCGAGCCGGCCATGCCCGCAGGCGATTTCCGTGGATGACCCCGGCATGTTCGTCGTCAACTACCGTAACGAACCGCTGGGCCTGCGGGTGTTCGACCCGAACAAGGTCGGCCCCGACGGCAAGCGCGGCATGCAGGCCGACGGCCTCGGCGGTGACCTGGCGTACGCCATGCAGAGCCGCACCGACCGCGCCATCCCGGCACTGAACCTGGCACCGAACCAGATCAGTTCGGCCACCGGGCCTACCGGCGGCACCACGCTGTTCCCGCCGCACATCAACAAGGGCGGCGCCGAACCGGGTGATCCGTTCACGCCGATGCTGCGCACCTACACCGGTGACAACGTACGGCTGCGGGTGCATGCCGGCGGCCACGAGGAAGAGCACAACGTCACCCTGCACGGCGTGAAGTGGCTGCAGAGCGGTTCCGGGTTCGGTAACAGTTCCAACTCCGGCTGGCGCGCTTCGCAGATGGTCGGGATCTCCGAGCAGATGGGTTTCATCGCGCCGGTGTCGATGCTGTCGAGTTCGGCGGCGACCACCGGGGATTATCTGTACTCGATGGACGCCTCGATCGAAGGCTACTGGAACGGCATCTGGGGCGTGATGCGCAACTACACCGCGCAACGCAACGACCTGTTCGCGCTGCCGAACAACCCGAAACCCACCGGCATGCGCAACACCGTGGCGTTTGAAGGCAGTTGCCCACGGATCAGCGCCAACCCCAATGGCATCGGCACCCGGCCGACCGTGCAACGCAACTATGAAATCGTCGCGGCGCTGGCTAACGACATCCTGCGCAACCCGCTAGGGCTGACTATCGGCGATTCGGCCGGGCTCGGCCAGCATGTTGGCGGGCCGTTGAATCCGACCGGCGGCACGCTGGTGTTCAACTCGCGGCCGGTGAGCATTCCGCAGGTGACGGTGATCGATCCCGAGGATGGCGAAACCCTCACCATCGGCGGCCAGAGCGGGCCGATCCATGACCCGACGGCGATCCTGTACGTGCGCAAGGCGGACCTCGATCCGGCCACCGGCAAGCTCAAACCCGGCATTCCGGTGGAGCCGCTGGTGTTGCGCGCCGCTGCCGGCGACTGCATCAACATCACCCTGGAAAACCGCTTGCCGAGCGTGATGCCCGACCTGGCGCAGACCGCAATCCTGCAGGGGCTGGTCAAACGTGACCGCAACGGTGGCGACGGCTCGACCACCTTCAACAACAACCTGCTGCGGCCGTCCAGCCACGTCGGACTGCACGCGCAGTTGCTGGCCTACGACATCACCAAATCCGATGGCGTGAACGTCGGCGCCAACCCGATCCAGACCGTGCCGCCGCGTGCCGGCAGCACCGGTGCCTACCCGACCCGTACCTATCAGTACTACGCCGGGCACCTGGAGCGCGAAGGCAAACCGATCACCCAACTGGGGCGCAGCGTCGACAACATCAATGCCACGGCGGTGGAGTTCGGCGGCCTCAACTTCACCCCGGCGGACGTGATCAAACAACCGCAAAAAGGCCTCGGCGGGGCGATGAGCATCCTGCCGGTGGGCGCCACCTGGGTCGACGACGTACGCAAGGTCAGCGCCACGGTGACGGCGGCGGGGCAGACGGCCTATCGCGACTTTGCGATGGTCTGGCAGCGCGCCCTGAACCTGCGTTGGGCCAATGGCCGGCCGGTGGAAGGCATCGCCTCCGAAGGCATGGGCGTGCCGAACGATCCGAAGGACAACGCCGGCATGGCCATCAACTACAAGGCCGAACCGATGTGGTACCGCTTTGGTCTAGCGCCGGACGCACCCTTCGGTCGCGCCGACGGCCATGGCTACGGCGACGTGTCGAACGCGCACATGGCTTACAGCAACGCGCTGGTCGGCGGTGATCCGCAGACCCCGGTGTTTTACGCCAGACCGGGTCAGCCGTTCCGCACCCATGTGTTGATGCCGACCGGTGGCAGCCGTGGTTCGACCTTCCAGCTCGACGGGCATCTGTGGTCGGTCAACCCGTTCCAGTCGGAGAAGAGCGATGTCGGCGGCTACCCGATGAACACCCCCGGCGTGGGTTCGGTGAAGTTCGGCTACAACCCGATGTCGATGTACATCGGCGCCCGCGAAAGCGTGCTGCCGGCGGCGCACTTCAGCTTCATGCTGCCGAGCGCCGGCGGCGCCAACGCGATAGCGGGGGATTACCTGTTCCGCGACAACGCGTCGTTCGGCAACACGGCAGGGTTGTGGGGGTTGCTGCGGGTGACCAATGAGGCCGAGCCGGCACCGCCCGCTCAGTAACCGGACGGGGACGTATTGGCAGGGGAGAGCGACATGAACAGGATCATCAACATCATCGGCGTGTGTCTGCTGACCATCGCAGGCGCGCTGCTCACCCTCAGCGAGCTTGCCCTGGGGCAGACGCTGACCCGCGACGGCGTGTCCATCGCGTTCAACCTGCAACCGCTGGCCCACGACGGAAAATTGCGTGAAGGCGAGTTCGCCGACGTGCAGTTTCGCGTCACCGATGGCACCTCCGGCCAGCCGCTGTCCGGTGTCGCGCCGGGGGCGTGGATCGATCCGGAAACCGTCGCCGCCGACCAGGCCCAGGGCCGCGACAAGAGCTGCAAATCCCGGGTCGGCACGTTCCTCAAATCCAACATCGGCGCTCGCCCGTTGCTGGATCTCAACAGTTACTTCCTGCTGGTGATGAACCGCGATGCCAGCGTTTCGGTGATCGATCCTTCGGTGTCGGTCGGCGGCATCACCAGCACGTTGGCGCGGATCGAACTCAAGCAACCGCCGATGGACTGGGTCACGCCCAAGGACAACAAACGGGTGTTCGTGTCGATGCCGGCGGCTGGGAAAGTGGCGGTGATCGACAGCGAACAATTCAAGGTCCTCGACTCGGTGGACGCCGGCAGCCAACCGGTGCGGGTCGCGCTGCAACCGGACGAGCGTCTGCTGTGGGTCGGCAACAATGCGGCGAAGACCGAAGAATCCGGTGTCACCGTGATCGACGCCCAAAGCCTCAAGCCACTGACGCATCTGGCGACCGGGCGTGGACACCACGAAATCGCCTTCAGCAAGGACAGCCGCTTCGCCTTCGTCAGCAACCGCGACGAGGGTACGTTGAGCGTCATCGACATTGCCAGCCTGAGTCTCCTGCAACAGATCAAAACCGGTTCCAGCCCGTTGTCGGTGGCGTACTCGCCGCTGTCCGGTGCGGTGTATGTGGCCGATGGCAAGGACGGCACTGTCACGGTGATCGACGCCAACAGCCGCGCCGTACGACGGGTGATCAAGTTGCAACAGGGCCTCGGCCCGATGGGCTTCAGTGCTGATGGCCGCTTCGGCGTGGTGCTCAATACGTTGGAGAACCGCGCCACGGTGATCGATGCGGCCAATGATTCAGCGATCCATGATCTGGACGTCTCGGCCGAACCCTGGCAAGTGGTGTTCACCAAGGCCTACGCCTATGTACGCGGGCTGGCGTCGCCTAAGGTCACCATGATCAACCTCGTGTCACTGGGCGAAGGGCGGCAGCCGATCAGCCAGGGTTTCGAGGCCGGGCCGCAGCCGCCACGGCTGGCCGGGGATTTGCCACTGGCGTCGAGCCTTGCTGTGTCGCGAGACGACAACGCGGTGTTCGTGGTCAACCCGGTGGACAACACTACCTATTTCTACGCCGAAGGCATGAATGCGCCGATGTCCGGCTACCCCAATCGCGGGCAGGTGGCGCGTGCGGCCATGGTGGTCGACCGCAGCCTGCGCGAGGTGTCGCCGGGGCTGTACAGCGCCCGGGTGAAACTGCCGGCGGCGGGGCGCTTCGACGTGGCGTTCCTGCTCAATCAACCGAACATCATTCATTGCTTCAGCGCCCAGGTGGAGTCCGACGGCGCGGCTGGAAAACACGTCGCCCCCCCAAAAGTCGAGTTCCTCTTGGACAAGACCGCCGTGGCGCTCAACGACCCGTACGTGGTGCGGTTCCGCATCGTCGAAGGCAAACAGAAGGCGCAGCGCACGGGCGTGAAAGACGTGCAGTTGCGCTACTTCCTTGCGCCGACATCGCGGCCTCGTGAAGTGGCGGCGCTGGAAGTCGCCGACGGTGTGTACGAAGCCCCGCTGACCCTCGACCGCAGCGGCGCCTGGTACCTGCATGTGCGCGCGGCATCGCTGGGCGCCGGTTTCGACGACAAGACCTTTGCCAGTGTCCGGGTGCTGCCCGGCCAGACTCAGTGACGAGGACTACGCCATGAACCGATTCGCATCATCCGGCCTGCTGACCCTGTGTCTGTTGGCCACCGGCATTCATCAGGCCCGGGCACATTCGGCGGATGAACATGCGGGGCACAAGGCGCCGGCCGCCAGTACCCAGGAACACACCCAGGTCAAATTCGTCGACGTGCCGCTGCTCGACCAGAACGGCAAGACGGTGCATCTGGAGCAGGATCTGGTGCACAACAAAATCGTCGTCATGAGCTTCATCTACACCAGCTGCACCACGGTCTGCCCGGTGGTCTCGTCGATCATGGGCAAGGTGCAGAAACAGCTGGGTTCGCGGGTCGGCGGCGAAGTGCAGCTGGTGTCGATCAGCATCGACCCGCAACGCGACGACCCGAAACGCCTGCGCGATTACGCCCGCTCTTTTCAGCGCGGGCCGGGCTGGAGCTGGCTGACCGGTTCGTCGCAGTCGATCAACGCCACGCTCAAGGGCCTCGGCAGTTTCAGCGGTGACTTCAAGAATCATCAGCCGCTGATCCTCGTCGGTGACGGCAACAGCCGTCACTGGATGCGCTACTACGGCTTCACCGACCCGGCGCTGCTGGCCAAGGAAGTAGAGAAACTCAGCGGTCTGCGCACCCACGCCAGACACACCGCGATTGCCATGGAGCAACAGCCATGAGAATGCTCGACTGGGTCACCCTGATGATCTGCTTCTGTATTTTCAGCGCGGTGGCGTTCGCCCACGAAGGCCATGCGCCCGAGGTCCCGGCAACGGTTGCCGCCGCGCCGGCCAAAGGCACCCACGACGCAAAGACCTGGTTCACCGACACGCCGTTGCTGGATCAGCATGGCAACACTCAACGCTTCTACAGCGACGCCCTGAAAAACCGCGTGGTGCTGCTCAACGTCATTTTCACCAGTTGCAACGATGCCTGCCCGCTGATCACCCGCAAGCTCAAGGAAGTCCGCGAGCTGCTGGGTGACAAGGCTGACGGCGTCACTTTCATTTCCCTTACCAGTGATCCGCTGCGCGACACGCCGGCGGTGCTCAAGGCTTACACCTTGAAGCAGGGCGCCGATGACCCTCACTGGCTTTTCCTTACCGGCGACAAGGCGCAGATGGATCTGGTGCTCGGTCGCATCGGCCAGATCGTGCCGACGCCGGAGCAGCACTCGACCCAGTTGATCGTCGGCGATGTCGCCAACAAACGCTGGAGCAAGATTCGCCCCGACGCCCCGGCCGCCGCCATTGCCCAGCGCTTGCAGCTGCTGACAATGCCCGTGGCCGATCGCTGAGTCCGCGCCATGAACCTGCGCCGCGTCCTCGCCCTGTTTCTGCTCGCTGGCGTCAGCCTCGGCGCGGCTGCGTTGCCGTTGACCGATGAAGAAAGCGCCGGCAAGCGCCTGTACCGCGAAGGCTTGTCGGCCAGCGGCGAGGCGATCATGGCGCGGGTCGGTGCGGCGGACGTGTTGCTGCCGGCCACGAGTCTGCCGTGCGCCAACTGCCACGGCGCCGACGGCCTCGGCAGGCCCGAAGGCGGTGTGCGGCCGCCGGAACTCAACTGGTCACGGCTGACCAGCCTCCACGGTCAGCAACAGGTCAATGGGCGCAACTACCCGGCCTACACCGATAGCAGTCTGGCGCAGGTGATCCAGCAGGGTCGCGACCCCGGCAATAACCGGCTCGACCCGAGCATGCCGCGCTTTCTACTGTCGATGAAGGATCAGCGCAACCTTACCGCTTATCTCAAACGCCTGGCCGATGATCGCGATCCGGGGCTCGACGACCAGACCTTGCACCTGGGCACTTTGCTGCCGAGCCAGGGACCGCTGGCCGAGGAGGGCGCCACCGTCGCGGCGGTGCTGAACGGCAGCGTGGCGCGGATCAATCAGGCCGGTGGCATTCATGGCCGGCAGTTGCGCCTGACCGTGGTCGATCCAGGGCCGGATCGCGCCAGCGCCGAACAGGCCCTGCAACGGCTGATCGACGAGGAAAAAGTCTTTGCGCTGATTGCTCCGCTGGCTCCGGCGCTGGACAACGAATTGGCGCCGCGCCTGGAACAGGCCGGTCTGCCGCTGATCGGGCCGTTGTCCTTGATGGGGTCGGTGCAGGCCAGTGCGCAGATCTTTGAACCGCTGCCGGGATTGCGCGAGCAGTTGATCGCCCTGGCCGACTACGCCGCCGCCAGCCTGAAAGTGCTGCAAGGACCGACGCTGATCGCCTATCCCGACGACCCGAATCAGGTGCAGGCCGCTCAGGCACTGGGGCAATACTTGCAGGATCACGGCTGGAAAAACGTCCGGTTGCAGGCCTACGACCCGGCGGCGAACAGCTTGCCGCTGGGCTCGCGTTCGGTGTTCTACCTGGGCAGCGGCAGCGGTTTCAGTCAACTGGCGGCGGGGCTGCAGCATGCGGGGCAGGTGCCGTACCTGTTCGCGACGTCGGGCCAGGTGGCGGGCGACCTGCTGCAAGTGCCCGAGGGCTTTTCCCGGCGCGTGTTTCTGGCCTATCCCTTTGTGCCGAGCGACTGGACCCAGGCCGGGCGCATGGCCCTGACCCTGCTGCGCGAGCATCAGGGCCTCGGCGCGCAGCATGCGGTGCTGCAAGTCGGTGCCTACGCCTCGATGCTGCTGTTCAGCGAAGCCATGAAGCAGGCCGGGCGCGACGCCAGCCGCGAAAAAATGGTGACAGCCCTCGAAGGCCTGCACGACTTCGACACGGGGCTGACCCCGCGCCTCAGCTTCGGCCCCGGACGACGATCGGGCCTGAGCGGGGCGCATGTGGTCACCGTGGACTTGCCCGATCAGCGTTTCTATCTGGTCGCGCCTTACAAACCGATTCTCGCGAGCCCCTGAACGGAGGGCCTGATCATGAAGCTCAGAAGTTTGTTGTGGCTACTGGCGTGCTGGTTGCCGATGGCGTTCGCCAATACGGAACCGGTGGCGGCGCGGGTCAACGGCGAGGTGATTTCCGGGTTTCGCCTGGAACGGTTTTTCGCTGAGTACCTGGAAGACCGGGGCCGCGCCGTCGCGAGCATTCGCAGTCCCAAGGCCTATAAACAACTGCGCCAAGCGGCGCTGGACACGCTGATCGACAAGGAACTGCTGTGGCAGGAGGCGCAAAAACGTGGCCTGAAGGTTGACGATCAGACAGTGCAGCAACAGGTCGAGCAGATTCGCGTGGCCATCGGCGGCCGCGATAACTTCCTGCGGCGCTTGCAGGATGCGGGGTTCGACGAGGCCTCGTTCACCGAGTACACCCACCGTGAACTGGCAGCCCAGCAGATGTTCGCCACATTGATCCGCGCCAACACCTTGCAGGCCCGGCATCTGCTGGTTCGGGTGGCGCCGGATGCCGATGCCGCCACAGACGCGGCGGCACGTCTACGCTTGATGCAGATGCGCGCCTCGGTGGTCGAGGGCGCAACGTTCGCCAGCGATGCCGTGCGCTCGCCATTCGGCTGGCATTTGATTTATTTGCCGAACCACTTGGAGGCAGCCGATGTCCCAGAGGTGCAGGGGCTTGCAACAGTCCGGGTACAGCGTGCCCGACAGCAACAGGCCCTGGCTCGTCGCCAGGTGCTCGCGCAATTGCGGGCGCAGAACAGGATCGAACGAATTGACGACGATTGAAGGTTCCCCCCCAATAGTGGGGAATGGCTTCGATGCCCATTCAGGTGCTTCCCCGTTTCTGGGGAACGGGGTACCGGGACGAGCGGGCATTGTCATCAAATTCAAGGACATGAAGACCAAAATTTACCGGCACTCGGCCTGGCATGAAGTGTGCGTTACCTCTTGTGAGGCGCACTCCAGCAGGTTCGGGCAGTTGATGTGAAGAGGCCGGATTTGTAGCTGCAAGGAGTTCACCTTGGTTAACAAAGTACTGGTTGTCGAAGACGAACTGCTGCTTGCACAGAACCTTCAGGATTACCTGTCGGCGCAAGGGCTGGACGTCCGGATTGCACATGACGGCGCAGACGGAATCGGCCAGGCCGAGACCTTCGCTCCCGACGTGCTGGTGTTCGATTACCGCTTGCCCGATATGGAAGGGTTCGTGGTGCTCGACGCGGTCCGCCAGAACAGGACGTGTCATTTCGTGCTGATAACGGGTCACCCGACCGCTGAGGTCTGTGAGCGGGCGCGGCAACTGGGGGTCAGTCACATCCTGTTCAAACCGTTTCCCTTGGCGGAACTGGCCCGAGCTGTCTGCGACCTTCTGGGGATCCAGCGCGAAGCGAAACCCGGTGCGAGCCCATCCGAAGGCTTCGTCGAACGACGCCAGAGCAGGACCGAGAGCTTCCCGTTGCAGTTGTACGATGGCAGTTGGGTGCTGGCGGACCGCCGACGAAACCGGTCGGAGGCCATGGCACCGGACGACGATCAAATGCTCACCGGGGAGTAATGGCGCGATAGACGTTCCGGCACTCGCCGAACCCGCCTCCCGCGCCGTCAGGGCCTCAAGCCCCGGGTGTTGGAGAGCAAGCCATGGAACGTCTGTCCGTTGTCGTCGATGCGTTGCAGCCTGCGTGTGCCCCGACACGCTTCTCCAGTGAACAACTGGCCCAGGCCCGGGCGCGGGCCGGCACCTGCGGGGAACGGGTGCTCGACGCCCTCAATGTCCTTTGCGAACTGGCGCCGATGCCGTTCATTGCCAGCCTCGGTGCCACCCTGCATTACCCGGTGCTCGACACCGACACGCTGTTTCAAGCGACCCCGGTGTTCGACCGGGTCACCCTCGCGCAATGCCTCAAACGTGAATTCATCCTGCTGCGCCACCACGACGAAGTCATCGGCGTTTTTGCCGACCCCTTCGACACCGCGCGTCTGGCCTGGATCGACGAATGCCTGCACGGCGCGCCGCTCTATCTGGTGCACGCCGACGACCTCAAGGCCTACCTGGCCCGCCACGAAGAAAGCTTCCACGCCGTCGAATCGCTCAACGCCCAGGCTGACGCCGGCAGCGAGGTCGACACCCTGCAAAGCCTGTCGCTGACCAGCATCAGCGAAGACTCGAGCGTGGTGGTGAAACTGGTCAACTCGACCCTCTATGACGCGCTGAAAATGCACGCCAGCGACATCCACCTCGGCACCACCGGCAACGGCCTGGTGATCAAGTACCGGATCGACGGCGTGCTCAACAACATCAGCAAGATCCAGGGCAGCGAGTTCGCCGAACAGGTGATCTCGCGGGTCAAGGTCATGGCCGAGCTGGACATCGGCGAAAAACGCGTGCCCCAGGACGGTCGCTTCAAGATCGGCATCAGCGGCCGGCAGATCGACTTTCGAGTGTCGATCATGCCGAGCATCTTCGGCGAAGACGCGGTGCTGCGGGTACTGGACAAACAGGACCTGGCTGACAAGGTCTGCGGCGTGCAGCTGCAGGCGCTGGGCTTTGAAGACGAAACCCTGCGCCAGCTGCGGCGTCTGGCCGCCGAACCCTACGGCATGGTGCTGGTGACCGGCCCCACCGGCAGCGGCAAGACCACCACGCTGTACGCGATGATCACCGAGATCAACCACGGCGTGGACAAGATCATCACCATCGAAGACCCGGTGGAATATCAGTTGCCGGGCGTGCTGCAAATCCCGGTCAACGAGAAAAAAGGCCTGACCTTCGCCCGTGGCCTGCGTTCGATCCTGCGCCACGACCCGGACAAGATCATGGTCGGCGAGATCCGCGACCCGGACACCGCGCAGATCGCCGTGCAATCGGCGCTCACCGGGCACCTCGTCTTCACCACCATCCACGCCAACAACGTGTTCGACGTGATCGGTCGTTTCACTCAAATGGAAATCGACCCCTACAGCCTGGTCTCGGCGCTCAACGCGATTCTCGCCCAGCGCCTGATCCGCCTGGTGTGCAGCCACTGCAGCGCACCGGCCACTCCGAGCGATGAAGAACTGCGCACTTCCGGCCTCGACCCGCACAAGGTCGGCCATTACCACTTTGTCCACGGCAAGGGCTGCGGCCACTGCCGGGGCAGCGGTTATCGCGGGCGTACGGCAATTGCCGAACTGCTGCACTTGGACGACGAACTGCGGCAGATGATCGTCGAGCGCCAACCCATCACCCGGATCAAGGCCCTGGCCTGTTCCCGTGGTTTGCGCCTGTTGCGCGAATCGGCGCTGGAACTGGTGGAGCACGGTCGGACCACGCTGGAGGAGATCAATCGTGTCACTTTTATCGCGTGACCAATTTATCGCGGTGCTTGGTGCCAGCGGTGTCGGTCTCGGCCAGCGCCGGGGCAGCGAAACCGTGTGGCTGGGCAGCGTCGGCTACATCGACGAAGGCTTCCACAGTTACGCGGTGGCTCTGGATACCCTCGACCGCCTGCTCGGCGAACACGCTCGCGCAGGCTCGGAGTTGAGCGTGGTGATCTCCGGGCATTTCAGCCGTTTCTGCCTGGTGCCGTGGAGCGAGCAGATCAGCAGCCCTGAAGAACTGCGCGGCTTCGCCCAGCTGTGTTTCGAAGACCTGTTCGGCGCACCGACCCAACCCTGGAGTCTGGTGCTGTCCGCCGAGCCGGCCGGTCACGACCGGATCGCCAGTGCCTTGCCGCAGGACTTGCTGGAACGCCTGCGCACGCAGGTCACTGGTCGCGGCCTGCGTCTGCGCTCAGTGCAGCCGTACTTGATGAGTGCCTTCAACCGTTTCGACAAAAGCCTCGACGCTGGCGACTTCCTGTTCATCGTCGCCGAACCGCAACGCAGCGTGTTGCTGTTGGCAAGGGAAGGGCGCTGGGTATCGGTGCGTTCGGTGGGCGGCAACGACAGCGATGCGGCACTCAGCGCGCTGATCGGTCGCGAACGGCAACTGCAAGCCTCCACCAGTGAACGCGCGTTCAACGTTTATCTGCATGCCCCGGCGCGCCTCGATGCGCAGCCGGATGTAGCGGGGGTGCACTTGCGCGCCCTCGAAGACGACTCGATGACCGTGCGTGACGCCTTGTACGTCATGTCCCGGGCGGTGGCCTGAGATGCGCGCCCTGAACCTCGATTTCCAGCCCCGTCCGCGTTCCGGCCCGTTGGGCTGGAGCCTGCTCGGCGGCGGTGTGTTCCTCGCGCTGGTGTGCTTCGGCGTGCAGCAGCACCTCGGCGCTCAGGCCGAGCAGCAGCAAGGTCACTTGCAGCACACCCAGCGCCAGCTCACCGGCGACAGCGGCGCCAAAACAACCTTGAGCCCGGCGGAAACCCGCGAGCAGGCGCAGAACCTCGCCGAAATGCGCAAGGTCTCGCAGCAGTTGCGCCGCCCCTGGGAACGCCTGTTCGCCATGCTCGAAGCCATGCCGCGCGACGACATCGCGCTGCTGACCCTGACCCCGGATGCGCGCAAGGGGCAGGTGCGGATCAGCGCCGAGGCGCGGGATCTGCAAGCGATGCTGGATTTCCACAAGCGGCTGGAGGCCAGCGACGAGCTGTCCGACGTGTCGCTGCTGAGCCACGAAATTGTCGTCAAATCGCCGGAGCAACCGGTGCAGTTCAACCTGTCGGCAACCTGGGAGATGGGCGATGCGAATCCCTAGACTGATCGTCCACGAATACCTGCAAGGCCTCGGCGTTCCAGGTCTGGCCGGGTCGGCGCTGCTGCTGATCAGCGTCGCCTGGGCGCTCGGCGGTTTGCTGCCGGGCTGGCAATCGCTGCAACAGCTCAGCCAGCAGACCCAGGAAGCCACCGAATACCTGGCCAAGGTCGAAGACGGCAGCATCGCGCCGCCAGTGGTGCCGCAACGTCAGCTCGATGATTTTCGCAACAAGCTGCCGGCCCAGCCGCAGGCCACCGTCGCCATTGACCGCATTTACGCCCTGGCCGCGCAGGAGCACATCACTCTGGCACGCGGCGAATACGCCCTCGGCGTCGATCCCAAGACGCATCTGGCGCGCTACCAGATCCTGCTGCCGGTGCGCGGCAGCTACCCGCAACTGCGCCGCTTCCTGCACGCCTTGCTCGGCCAGTTGCCGGCGGTGGGGGTGGAAGACGTCGAGTTTCAACGCAAGAAGATCGCCGACACCGACCTCAACGGCCGGATCCGTATGACCCTTTACCTGTCGAGGTCGTGATGAACACCAAGCGCGTAACGGGGTGGGTGACGTTCTTCGGCGTGGCGGCGGCGCTGGCCTGGTTGCCCGAGTACTTTTCGCCGAGCGATGACGCCGACGCCACTGACATCGCCGTCTCTACCCCGACCAAAACCACCGCCCGTGGCGCCTTGCCGGCCAGCAATGCCAAGGCTGGCGCAGCGCCGATCAAGGACCTGAGCCCCGCCGGCGACCTGTTTGCGAGCAAATCCTGGAAGGCTGCGCCGACGCTGGCCAGCGTTACCGAACAACCCGTCAACCCGACCCCGGTGGTGCAAGCCCCGAGCCTGCCACCGGTGCCGTTCCAGTTCGTCGGCCGCCTGCATGACCGCAGCGACCTGCAAGTGTTTTTGCAGGACGGCGAAAAAATCTACGTCGTGCGCAACGGGGATGTGATCGACGACACCTGGAAGATCACCGGCATTTCCGAGCTGGAACTGAGCCTGGTCTACCTGCCTCTGCATTTGTCGCAGACCTTGTCTGTGGGGAGTACGCAATGAACAGATCCCGTTTGCTGATGAGCCTCGGCCTTTGCGCCGGGCTGGCCGCGTGCAGTTCCGCGCAGGTCGCCAACAAGGAAGCCGCCGACCTGATCGATCAGGGGCAGTACGAGGCGGGTCTGGCCCGGATCCAGGAAGGCCTGCGGGAAAATCCACGGGATACCGAGCTGCACTTGCTGCTCAACAGTGGCCGGGCCAAGGCGATCACCGCGTTGCTGACATCGGGTGACACCGATCGCGCCCGCCGTGACTTCACCAACGCACGACTGGCTTACAACCGGGTGCTGACCATCGAACCGAACAATCGCCGCGCCCAGGATGCCCTGCGCCAGCTCGACTACCTGCGCAGCATGGACGAAAAGCTCGAACTGGCCCGTGGCGACCTGCGTCGGGGCGACATCTACGGCGCCGACCGCCAGGTCAAGCAGATCCTCGAACTCGATCCGAAAAACGACGGTGCGCTGGAGCTGCAAGGCAACATTCGTCTGGTGCAGAGCCGCAACGTGATCCAGTACCCGCAACTGCGCACCCGGCTCGACCGCCCGGTGACCCTGGAATTTCGCGACGCCAACCTCAAGACCATTTTTGAAGTGCTGTCGCAGGTCGCCGGTTTGAACTTCATCTTCGACAAGGACCTGCGTCCGGACATGAAAGCCACGATCTTCGTGCGTGACGTGCGCATCGAAGACGCCGTGCAACTGCTGCTGCAACAGAACCAGTTGCACCAGAAAGTGGTGAACGAAAACACCTTGCTGATCTACCCGGACTCGCCGCAGAAGCTCAAGGACTATCAAGAGCTGGTGATGCGCACGTTCTACCTGACCAGCATCGACGCCAACACCGCGCTGAACATGATCAAGACCATGCTCAAGACTCGCGACGTGTTCGTCGACGAACGCCTGAACACCCTGACCATGCGCGACACCGAAGACGCGGTGCGCATGGCCGAGAAGCTCCTGCAATCGCAAGACCAGTCCAACCCGGAAGTGGTGCTGGAAGTGGAAGTGATGGAAGTCGCCACCCAGCGCATTCTCGACCTGGGCCTGCAATGGCCAAGCACTTTCGGCGTGGTCAACGGCGACGGTTCGGCAGTGACCTTGCTGGGGCAACTCAAGGGCATCAATTCCGACCGGATCTCGATCACGCCCTCGCCGCAGGCCAAGATCAACGCGCAGGACAACGACATCAACACCCTTGCCAGCCCGGTGATCCGCGTCAGCAACCGCGAGCAGGCGCGCATTCACATTGGTCAGCGTGTACCGATCATCAGTGCCACGTCGGTGCCGTCCACTCAGGGGCCGGTGATCACCGAAAGCGTGACCTATCTGGATGTCGGTCTGAAGCTTGAAGTGACCCCCACCGTGCACCTGAACAACGAAGTGGCAATCAAGATTGCGCTGGAAGTCAGCAACGCCACACCGCTGGAACCGACCCGTCAAGGGACGATCCCGGTCCAGGTCGACACCCGCAACGCCCAGACTGCGCTGCGCCTGCATGACGGTGAAACCCAGATCCTCGCCGGCCTGGTGCGCAACGACCATGGCGCTACCGGCAACAAGATTCCGGGCCTCGGCGACATTCCGGGTCTGGGCCGGTTGTTCGGCAGCAACAAGGACACCATCGGCAAATCGGAACTGGTGCTGTCGATCACCCCAAGGATTGTGCGCAACCTGCCGTACCAGAGCCCGTCGGACATGGAATTCCCCACCGGCACCGAAACCAGCATGCACATTCAGGCGCCGGACCGTTCGCAGAACTACGTGATGCCAACCCCGGCCGCACAGCCTCGCGCCATCGGTGATGCCGCCGTGGCAACCACCCGTGTCACCGTCGAGAAGCCTTGATCATGAACGCCTCCCAGCGCGGTTTTACCTTGATCGAAGTCGTGGTGACGCTGGCCCTGATCGGCCTGCTGGCCGGCATGGCCGCGCCGCTGACCGAGACCCTGGTGCGGCGTGGCAAGGAGCAGGAACTGCGCACCGCGCTGTATCAGATCCGCGATGGCATCGATGCCTACAAGCGTGCCTTCGATGCCGGCTACATCGAGAAGTCGCTGAACAGCAGCGGTTATCCGCCGAATCTCAAGGTGCTGGTCGAAGGCGTGCGCGACGTGCGCAGTGCCAAGGGTGCCAAGTTCTACTTTCTGCGCCGGATACCCCACGACCCACTGGTGCCGGCCAAACGTGACGATAACGGTGGTTGGGGCCTGCGGGCCTACGACAGTTCGGCCCAGAACCCCCGCGATGGCGAGGACGTGTTCGACGTCTACTCCCACGCCAGGGGCCGTGGCCTCAACGGCATCGCTTACCGCGAGTGGTGAATCTCATGGGCCGGCAAAAGGGTTTTACCTTGCTCGAACTGATGGTGGTGATGGCGATCATCGCGACCCTGATGACCATCGCCTTGCCGCGCTACTTCAACAGTCTCGAAGCCTCGAAAGAGACCACGTTGCACCAGAGTCTGTCGGCCATGCGCGAGGCGCTGGATCACTACTACGGCGATACCGGGCGTTATCCCGATTCTCTCGAACAACTGGTGGAACTGCGTTACCTGCGCAACACGCCACTGGACCCTATCACCGAACGCAATGACCAGTGGGTGCTGATCGCACCGCCGGACGGCGTGGCGGGTGGCGTGGCCGACATCAAGAGCGGAGCTACCGGGAGGGCGCGTGATGGCAGCCAGTATTCCGAGTGGTAAGCACGCGGAGCAGGGCGGGTTCACCTACCTGGGCGTGCTGTTCCTGATCGTGATCATGGGCATGGGGCTGGCCAGTGCCGGCGAGTTGTGGTCGACGGTGTCGCGCCGCGATCGCGAGAAGCAACTGCTGTGGGTCGGCACTCAATACGCCCAGGCGCTGCGCAGCTACTACCGCAGTTCACCGGGGCTGGCGCAGTACCCGAAAGAGCTGGCCGATCTGTTGCAGGACGAACGCTTTCCGGAAGCCCGGCATCACCTGCGCCAGCTCTATCCGGACCCGATTGGCGGCGGCGAATGGGCGCTGCAACGGGGTTTCGATGGCCGCATCACCGGTATCAACAGCCCGTCCACCGAGGTGCCGTTGAAGCAGGCGGACTTCCCCTCGCAATGGTCGGATTTTGAAGGCATGCAGCGTTATTCGGACTGGCAGTTCGTCGCTGAAAAAGCCTTTCTCGATGGCACCGGCACTGGCAACGGAGCCCCGGTCAAAGGGCAGTCGGCCCTGCCGCAGGCGTTGCAGCCATGAGCCGTCAGTGGTGGTGCGCGCTGATCTTGTCGGTAGTGGCCAGCTGTATCAGCGCCGCCGAGGAAGACGAAATGATGGGCTTCATCGTCGACGACACGATCTCGCACATCGGCCACGACTTTTACTACTCGTTCAGCGAACGCCTGCGCGACACCAGCCCGATGGATTTCAACCTGGTGGTGCGTGAGCGCCCCGACGCGCGCTGGGGCAGCCTGGTGACCGTGGAATATCAGCAACGCCTGGTGTATCGGCGCTTCCTGCCGCCGAACACCGTGGAACTGAAGGACGAGGCCTACGAGGCCGCCGACTCGGTTCGACTGGAGGTCGTCCGGCGCAAGCTGGAGGCCTTGTTGCAGGACACCACCGACCTTGAGAAGGACGAACTATGAACACGACAACGTTCTCACGGCACCGCGGATTGTGGATCCCGGGGTTGTTGATCGGGCTCGCCGGCGCTGCCGCCGTCCATGCCACCGAACTGGTCTACACGCCGGTCAACCCGTCGTTCGGCGGCAACCCGCTCAACGGCACCTGGCTGCTCAACAACGCTCAGGCGCAAAACGATTTCGACGATCCGGACCTGAAGAAACGTTCGACAGTGGCCGGCACCTCGGCCCTTGAGCGCTTCACCAGCCAGCTGCAGTCGCGATTGCTGGGGCAGCTGCTGGACAACATCTCCACCGGCAATACGGGGAGCCTGTCCACCGACGCCTTCATCGTCAACGTGGTCGACGACTCGGGGGCACTGACCATTGAAGTGACTGACCGAGCGAGCGGGCAGGTTTCGGAAATTCAGGTGAACGGCCTCAACCCATGACGGGATGACGGTTCCGGGGAGTGCAGGACATGAAAAAAATAATAGCGCTAGGGCTGATGTTGGCGGCATTACAAGGGTGTGGTCTGCGCGAGCCGATGCCGGCCGAGCAGGACACCGACACTCCGACCCTGACCCCCAGGGCCTCGACCTACTACGACTTGCTGAAAATGCCGCGACCCAAGGGCCGGCTCATGGCGGTGGTGTACGGTTTCCGTGACCAGACCGGGCAGTACAAACCGACGCCGGCCAGTTCGTTTTCCACCAGCGTCACCCAGGGTGCGGCGTCGATGTTGATGGATGCCTTGCAGGCCAGCGGCTGGTTTGTGGTGCTGGAGCGGGAAGGGCTGCAGAACCTGCTGACCGAACGCAAGATCATTCGCGCGTCGCAGAAGAAGCCGAATACGCCGGTGAACATCCAGGCCGAGCTGCCACCGTTGCAGGCGGCGAACATGATGCTCGAGGGCGGGATCATTGCGTACGACACCAACGTGCGCAGCGGCGGGGAAGGGGCGCGGTATCTGGGGATTGATTTGACCCGGGAGTATCGGGTGGATCAGGTGACTGTGAATTTGCGCGCGGTGGATGTGCGCAGCGGGCAGGTGTTGGCGAATGTGATGACCAGCAAGACGATTTACTCGGTGGCGCGCAGTGCCGGGGTGTTCAAGTTTATCGAGTTCAAGAAGTTGCTCGAGGCTGAGGCGGGGTACACGACTAACGAGCCGGCTCAGTTGTGTGTGTTGTCGGCGATCGAGGCGGCGGTGGGGCATTTGCTGGCGCAGGGGATTGAGCGGCGGTTGTGGCAGGTGGCGGGGGATAATTCTTCGCCTGCGGGGGATGAGACTTTGAATCGGTATCTGACCCAGAACAAAGTTGATCCTGAGGCTGAGTGAACTTGGCGGCCTTTGGCCGACCAGGTTCTTTTGGGGTTGTGTGTATATCCGTTTTTTTGGGTGTTGCGCTGTCTCTTATACACATCT